>NZ_RZQA01000962.1:0-2171 GCF_004022915.1 Mesorhizobium sp. M7A.F.Ca.US.006.04.2.1 | reverse complement strand
GGGGAGTAGGGGAGTAGGGCAGTAGGGCAGTAGGGCAGTAGGGCAGTAGGATTGCTCTGCCGTTCAATGCCCGGGCCCGAGCCAAGCCACCATCCCCCTATTCCCGTACTGCCTTACTGCCTTACTGCCCTACTGCCCTACTGCCCTAAACCGAAGGTTTCCCCCAATGTCCCACTTCCTCGGCATCGACGTCGGCACCGGCAGCGCGCGGGCCGGGGTGTTCGACCACACGGGAAACCTGCTTGCCTCGGCCAAACGGGACATCGAGGTCTGGCGCGAGGCCGGCGACATTGTCGAGCAGTCGAGCAACGACATCTGGCGGGCGGTTTGCGCGGCCACGCGTGAAGCGGTCGCGCAATCGGGCGTGGCGCCCGAGGCGATCGCCGGCATCGGCTTCGACGCCACCTGTTCGCTGGTGGTGCTGGGCGAGGGCGGCGTGCCGCTGCCGGTAAGCAAGTCCGCCAATCCGGAACGCAACATCATCGTCTGGATGGATCATCGCGCGGTCGAGCAGACGCGCCGCATCAATCGCAGTGGCGAGGCGGTGTTGAACTACGTCGGCGGCGTCATCTCGCCGGAGATGGAAACGCCGAAACTCCTGTGGCTGGCCGAAAACCTGCCCGCCACTTTCGACGCCGCCTGGCAGTTCATGGACCTCGCCGATTTCCTCACCTGGCGGGCGACCGGCAGCCTTGCCCGTTCGGTCTGCACGGTGACCTGCAAATGGACCTATCTGGCGCATGAGAGCCGCTGGGACGAGACGTATTTCCGCAAGATCGGCCTCGGCGCGCTGGCCGACGAGGCATTCGCGCGCATCGGCACCGAGATCGTGCCGGCCGGTGCCGCACTCGGCGGCGGATTGACCGCGCAGGCAGCAGCAGACCTTGGTCTCAACCCCGGCACCGCGGTGGCGGCCGGACTGATCGACGCGCATGCCGGGGGCGTCGGCACGGTCGGCGCGCGCGGCGATTTCGGCAGCGTGCTGTCGCGCATGGCCTATGTTTTCGGCACCTCGGCCTGCACCATGTCGTCGACCGCCGAGCCGGCCTTCGTCGACGGTGTCTGGGGTCCGTATTTCTCGGCCATGGTGCCGGGCCTGTGGCTGAACGAGGGCGGCCAGTCGGCAGCTGGTGCTGCGATTGATCATCTGGTGCGCATGCACCCTGCAGCCGGCGAAGCGACCGCCAAAGCGCAAGCCGAGGGGCTCAGCCTCAGCGCCTGGCTGTCGCTGCAGGCGCAAAGCCGCAATGGAGCCGCGGCCACGCCGGCCCTGGTCGGCGGCATCCATGTCGTGCCGGAGTTCCTCGGCAACCGCGCGCCTTTCGCCGACCCGGACGCGCGCGCGCTGATTGCCGGGCTCGATCTCGACACCAGCCTCGACAGCCTGGTCGGGCTCTATGTCGCCGGGGTCTGCGGGCTGGGCTACGGCGCGCGCCAGATCGTGCGGGCCGAGCATGACAAGGGCATTCCCGTCGACACCATCGTGGTCAGTGGCGGCGCCGGCCAAAGCCCGCTGGTGCGCCAACTGCTGGCCGACACCACAGGCATGGTGGTGGTGGCCTCGACCTCGCCGGAACCGGTGCTGCTCGGCTCGGCGATGCTGGGCGCGGTCGCCGCCGGTGCCTACAAGGATCTGGCGGCGGCGATGGCCGGCATGTCGGAACTCGGCGAGGTCTATCATCCTGACCCTACGTTGGCCGGCTGGCATGCCAAACGCTTCGTGGCGTTCGAATTGCTGCAGCAGGCGGGCAAGGCCATCCGAGGCTGAAGCGCGCGGCTCCTGTCGAGCCATGTCAGGAGCGTAGCGAACACCGCTTGGCGGTTTAGCCGGAAGCTGGCAGCTTTGTTCTGTCGTGGACCCTCTAGCAGCACGCGACGAGGGCAGGGCGACAGGACCAGGAGGCCCTAATGGTGGACGAAGCTAAACCGCCGCTACCATTCGCATCGGATGAGGTGCCGTGGACGGAATGGTCCGACGTGCCACGCTTCGGCCTGCGCTACCGGCATTTGTCGCTGGCCGCCCTTGGCGAAAAACACCGTGTCGGCGTGGCAATCGAGGAGCTTCCGGCTGGCAAGCAGTCCTCGCCGGCGCATTACCATATTTTCGAGGAAGAGCATGTCTTCATCCTCGAAGGGGCGCTTACCGCGTATGTCGGCGACGCGGCCTATGC
>NZ_RZQA01000961.1:0-2178 GCF_004022915.1 Mesorhizobium sp. M7A.F.Ca.US.006.04.2.1 | reverse complement strand
TCCCCAATCAGTTCGCGCAAGCCGCCGACGTGGTGATGCTGGAGCGCAATTACCGCTCGACCGAGACCATCCTTGCTGCCGCCAATGCGGTGATCGGCGAAGCCTCGGAGCGCTTCACCAAAAACCTGTGGTCGGAGCGCAAATCCAGCGACAGGCCAAAACTGGTGACCGTGCGCGACGAAGTCGAGCAGGCCAATTTCGTCTGCGACGCGATCCTGGCCGAGCGCGAGGCGGGCACAGCGCTGAAGTCCCAGGCGGTGCTGTTTCGCGCCTCGCATCACAGCGGGCCGCTGGAGATCGAACTGACGCGGCGCAACATTCCCTTCGTCAAATTCGGCGGCCTGAAGTTTCTCGATGCCGCCCATGTCAAGGATGTGCTGGCGGTGCTGCGCTTTGCCGAAAATCCGCGCGACCGTGTCGCCGGTTTTCGCGTATTGCAACTCTTGCCTGGCATCGGCCCTTCGGCCGCCGCGCAGATCGTCGAGACCATGACGACGGCGCTGGACGAGGCCATGGGGTTGGCCGGCTGGCGTCCGCCGCAACGCGCTGCCGATGACTGGCCTGGCTTCGTCTCGCTCTATTCCGGCCTGCGCGCCGGCGCCAGATGGCCGGCCGACCTCGAACAGATCAGGCTGTGGTACGAGCCGCATCTGGAACGCATCCACGAGGACGCGACGACGCGCCGGGCCGACCTGTTGCAACTTGAGCAGATCGGCTCGGGCTATGCCTCGCGCGAGCGCTTCCTGACCGAACTGACGCTCGATCCGCCGGACGCCACCAGCGACCAGGCTGGGCCGCCGCATCGCGACGAGGACTATCTCATCCTGTCGACCATCCATTCGGCCAAGGGCCAGGAATGGAAGAATGTCTTCGTGCTCAACACGGTCGACGGCTGCATCCCGGCCGATCTCGGCGTCGGCACCAAGGAAGACATCGAGGAGGAGCGCCGGCTGCTCTACGTGGCAATGACGCGGGCCAAGGACAATCTCAACCTGGTCATGCCGCAGCGTTTCTTTCCACATGGCCAGGCGGCGCGCGGCGACCGCCATCTCTATGCCTCGCGCACCCGTTTCATCCCGGCTTCGATCCTTGCCGCATTCCAGCAGGTGTCGTGGCCGAGCGCACAGGCAGCACAGGGCAGGGCAGCCCGGCCGGAGGTGCGCGTCGACATCGGCGCGCGCATGCGCGGCATGTGGAAATAGCCGCGGGATAGCGCTCCATGTCGAAACCACCGGTCAGGATAGCCCTCGCGGGTGCGCTGGGCCGCATGGGCCGTCAGATGGCGGACGCCGTGCAGGGCGACGCGCGGCTGGCGCTCGCCGCCCGCTTTCACCGGCCGGGCAGTGTCGGCGAAGGGCTGGTGAGCCGCGGCGAGGCGCTTGCAGTGGCCGACGTGGTCATCGACTTCACCACGCCGGCTGCCTCGGTCGACCTGGCCAGGATTTGCGCCGAGCGCGGCGGGCCGGCCCTGGTCATAGGCTCTACGGGCTTCGATGCTTCTCAATCGGCTGCGATCGCCGACGCCGCGAAAACGATTGCCATCGTGCGCTCCGGCAGCTTTTCACTCGGGCTCAACATGCTGGTCGGACTGGTCGAGCAGGCGGCGCGGGCACTCGACCCCGATGACTGGGACGTGGAGATTGTCGAGGCGCATCATCGCCACAAGGTCGATGCGCCATCGGGAACGGCGTTGATGCTGGGGCATGCCGCAGCCGGCGGACGCGGCATCGATCTGGAGACGGTCGCAAGGCGTGCACGCGATGGCGCCATTGGCGCGCGGCCTCCCGGTGAGATCGGCTTTGCGGTGCTGCGTGGCGGCAGCATCATCGGCGAACACAGCGTGAGCTTCTGTGCCGAAGGCGAGCTTGTGACCTTGTCGCATGCGGCCGGCGACCGCGTCATGTTCGCCCGCGGCGCCATTGCCGCCGCGCTCTGGCTCGAGGGACGCCCGCCCGGCGAATACGACATGCGCGACGTTCTCGGTTTCGGCGCTCCGTGACCGGCAGCCACAACGGATTCCATTTCAACGGCCGTTAAAACGACTGAAAGCCAGCTGAAAGCTTGGGCGTGCCATGAAGTCATTACGGCGTTCGCCGTGTGACCGGTGCGGGAGCGGCCGGTAAGGAGGAATGCGGCGCAGCCGGGATGGCGCGCCGCCCAAGTGGAGGAAGTTTCGTG
>NZ_RZQA01000960.1:0-2180 GCF_004022915.1 Mesorhizobium sp. M7A.F.Ca.US.006.04.2.1 | reverse complement strand
CGCCGGCACCAAAGGCTACTTCGCCGGCCTCGGCCTGCCGCTGCCGACACTTGCCGCCTGGGGCACGGGACTGTTCGAACTGATCGCCGGGCTGCTCATCCTGGTCGGTTTCCAGACCCGGATCATAGCGCTTCTGCTCGCTGCCTTCTGTATCGTCGCCGGCTTCATCGGCCATTATGGCCAGGGCGGCGGCGACGCGATGCTCGCCTTCCTGCACCAGCAGATGCTGATGAAGGACATTGCGATATCAGGTGGGTTTGTAGCGCTGGCGATGGCCGGCGCCGGCGCATGGTCGATCGACGGGCGCGGCGCGGTTTGATATTTTTGCTTACACGCGCCCGAGCTGGTCGCCCCCCACTCCGTCCCGGCTTTGCCGAGCCACCTTGTATCTACACGAGAGAGATTTCGTGGGATTAGAGCGATTGAGCCAAGGTCCGGGTGGCCGCCCGGACCTTGGCTTGGCGAAGTCGCCCGTACCACCTGAGGTTACAGCCGCGGGAGAGCTTGGGATCTTCGCCTTCATCACGCACGACCGAACAGTCGCTTGGTTCCAACCGTACGCACAAGGCAGGTTACCGTGAACAGGATTATTTGTGGAGTTGATGTTTCGAAAGATTGGCTGGACGCGCATGTCTGGCCTGGCGGAGCGGCAGCGCGCTTCGCCAACGACGCGGCGGGGATCGCAGCTCTTTGGCTGTTCTGCCGCAGCCATGACGCAGCCCTTGCGGTGATGGAGGCATCGGGCGGCTATGAACGGCTGGGATTCATGCTCTTGTGGACGCACGGCATGCCGTGCGGCGTGGTCAATGCCAAGAGCGTGCGCCGTTTCGCCGAGGCGATGGGCTATCTTGAGAAGACCGACAGGATCGACGCCGCTGTCATCGCCCACTACGGCGCAGTCAAGAACACTGTGCCGACGCCACCGCCAAGCGCCGCCCAGCAGCGGCTTGCCGCGTTGGTTGGCCGGCTTTGCCAGATTGTCGGCGATGCGACCATCAACAAGCAGCGTAGAAGTGCCGCACGCGACGCCGAGGTATGCGCCAGCATCGAGGCGATGCTGGCCTTCCTCAAGCGCGAGCAACGGCGCCTGGAAGGCGAGATTGCCTCGATGATCGATGACGATCCGCTGTGGGCCAGGCTGGAGCAGGCCTTTCGTTCGCTGAAGGGCGTGGCCGGACGCACCGTCGCCCGCCTGATGGCCGAACTGCCCGAGATCGGCCTCATCTCCAACAAGGCCATCGCCAAGCTGGCAGGCCTCGCTCCCTTCGCCAACGATAGCGGCAAGCGCACCGGCAACAGGCATGTGCGCGGCGGACGCGCCGGGCCGCGTGGCATCCTCTTCATCGTCGCAGCCATCGTGGCCAAATTCGATCCAATCTCAAAGCTTTCGCTCAACGGTTGCAACAGGCGGGAAAGCCAAAAATGCTCATCCGCATCGCACTCGCCAGAAAACTCCTCGTCATCCTCAATGCAAAAGCACGCGATGCGCGCAACGAGTTCGCGAGTGCAACTTGACACCCCAGATAGTCGCTCTCCCCCGATCGACGGGGTAGAGGAAGGGCGCGAGCCTATTGCCGCCAACGCTCTTCCAACGAGGCTCCCTTCCTTTCCCTCCGGATGGGGGAAAGGTGACGCTGCAAAGCAGCGACGGATTGGGGAAGCCGGTCATCAAACGCGAAGCCGCCGGCGAAGTACGACCGGCAAGTCTCCGCTTAAGTCAGATAAGACACGGGTCTGCTAGCAGCTAGCGCCTTATTTCACCGACATGCTGGGGCCACCCTCGACGGCCAGCACCAGCCGGCGGTTGGTGATCCTGGCCAGCTGCGCCAGGCGCCCGGCCGGCCGCTCGCCATAGAGGTCCGCCAGCGATGCCGGCAAGACCAGCGCCAGCACGCCGTTGGCGCGCTGTTCCCATTTCAGCCTGGGCATGATGCCGGGCATCGACGCCGTCAGCAGGTAGACGACGCGCATCATCGCGGCGAGCACGCGGGCGCGCTCCAGATAACGCGGCGATGCCAGAGCCTTGATCTCGGGGGCGATGGCTTCGTTGAAGATGCCGTCGTGACGATAGGCGTTGGCCATCGCCAGGAAAGCACGGCCAGGATGGTCGACGCCGAAGAAGGACGCGTGCGCAATGATGTTGAGCGATTGCTTGCCGCGGTATTCGGGATGCGCGCGCC
>NZ_RZQA01000095.1:0-11451 GCF_004022915.1 Mesorhizobium sp. M7A.F.Ca.US.006.04.2.1 | reverse complement strand
CCATTCTGGGCATCGCCCCGACCGGATTCGAGATCGACTGGAACAAGGTCATCTTCAAGATGCTGCATCTCAAGGGCATCTATGGCCGTGAGATGTTCGAGACCTGGTACAAGATGATCGCGCTGGTGCAGGGGCCGCTGGATGTTTCCGGGCTTATCACGCACCGCATCGGCATCGACGATTTCCAAGCCGGCTTCGATGCAATGCGCAGCGGCAGTTCCGGCAAGGTGGTGATGGATTGGTAGATGCCGCCCTAACGCAGAATTCTGTTTTTCATCAGCCATTTCACGGAGCGGGGCCACGCGTAGTTCGCACCCATGCGAAGATCGGTAAACCCCTCCGAAACATGTTTCCCGGTTTCGGCGTCAAGGATGCGAATGAACATAGTATGTTCTGTTCGGTTGACGCGCGTTACGACGCCAAGCAAGGCAAGCGACGCGCCGTGCTCCTTGGCAATCGGGCCTTCACAACCAGCGCAGTTGCGCAATCCGTGCGGCGCCGCAGCCTGTGTATCCCTCGCCGGCACATCAATTACTGTAAAACGCCCAGACTGGGAGAGCATGTCCTTAGCAACTTGTGCTGATTCCGACAGATAGCGCCTGTCATATTCATCCGGGGGAATTATTCCCGCCCCGGCGCTCTTGTCCTCCAATTCGAAAGGGAACACTTCGATCGACATCGGCTTTGTCTGCTGCGCCTGCGCAAATGTGCAGGTGCCTACAAGCAGCGTCACCAGGACACTTAATGTGCGAATGCTCATCGTATCCTCCTGACGGTATGATGGGCATTATATGCGGCCTGACAACGCAAATCACGATTAAATCGAAAGCAATGCTATGCTTCGGGAGTTTCCACGCAGTCTCGCTCGAACTCCGTCGTTCAGAGTGATTGGCTTGATCTTGGACTAACTCTTGCTCGGGACCAGACTGGTCTCCAATGCAGCCAGTCCGCTGGTGATCGCCGTGCGCTCTTCAGCGCTGAGCCTTGCCAGCAAATCCCGTTCGAACGCCTTCGCCAGCGGCACCATCTCGCGATAGGCGGCAAGCCCCGTTCCGGTCAGCGTCAGATGTTCGATACGGCGATCTTTCTCATCAGGTGTCCGCATCAACCAGCGCCGCCGCTCGAGTTCAGCCACGGCGCGTGAAACCTTGGTCTTGTGCATAGCCGATTGCTCGCCGAGTTCGGTCGCAGTCATCGTTCCATGCTGCCCCAGCCCCGAAAGGGTGCGCCATTCCGGCCGCGTCAGGCCATGGCTGTCCTTGTATATCCTCGAAAATTCGCGGCTGACGGCGTCGGCAAGCCGGTAGAGCCGGTAGGGCAGGAAGTTTTCCAGATTGAGAATTTCAGCCGCGTCGGACGCTTCGCTCCTGATCGCCATTTTTCAAAGCCGCCATTGATGGTTACATTTTCGATGGTTACAAATGAAACCAGTTTGGTCAATTGATATCCATTTCGGGAGGAAGCAATGGCCTTTTCCTATATGCCGGGCTTCGGCAACGATTTTGAGACCGAGACGCTGCCCGGCTCGTTGCCGCAGGGACGGAATTCGCCGCAGCGGCCGGCCTACGGCCTCTATGCCGAGCAGCTTTCAGGCTCGCCCTTCACCGCGCCGCGCGGCACCAATGAGCGGTCCTGGCTCTACCGCATCCGGCCGAGCGTCAAGCACACCGGCCGCTTCAAGGCGGCGAGCTATCCCTTGTGGAAGAGTGCGCCCAATGTCGGCGATCATGAACTGGCGCTCGGCCAGTATCGCTGGAACCCGGTGCCGATGCCGAAGGAGCCGACCGATTTCATCGCCGGTATGCGCAGCATCACAACCGCTGGCGACGTGCTCGGGCAGACCGGCATGGCGGCGCATGTCTATGTCGCCAACACCTCGATGGCGGACGATCATTTTTTCAATGCCGACGGCGAGTTGCTGGTCGTGCCGCAAGTCGGCGCATTGCGCTTCGTCACCGAGATGGGCGTCATTGAGCTGCGGCCCGGCGAGATCGCGGTGTTGCCACGCGGTCTGGTCTTCAAGGTCGAGCTGGTCGACGCCGAAGTGCGCGGCTACGTCTGTGAGAACTACGGCGCCAAGCTGACGCTGCCCGATCGCGGCCCGATCGGCGCCAATTGCCTGGCCAACCCACGCGATTTCAAGACGCCTGGCGCATGGTTCGAGGAGAAGGAAACGCCGTGCCGGCTGATCGTGAAATGGTGCGGCAATTTCCATGTCACCGAGATCGGCCATTCGCCGCTCGATGTCGTTGCCTGGCACGGCAACTATGGGCCCTACAAATATGATCTGGCGACCTTTTCACCGGTCGGAGCGCTTTTGTTCGACCATCCCGACCCGTCGATCTTCACGGTGCTGACCGCGCCGAGCGGCGAGGAGGGCACGGCCAACATCGACTTCGTCATCTTTCCGCCGCGCTGGCTGGTGGCCGAAGATACCTTCCGGCCGCCCTGGTACCACCGCAACATCATGAGCGAGTTCATGGGCCTGATCCACGGCCAGTACGACGCCAAGGAAGAAGGCTTTGTGCCTGGCGGCATCAGCCTGCACAATCTGATGCTGGCCCATGGGCCGGATGCGCCTGGCTTTGAAAAGGCCTCGCGCGCGGAGCTGAAACCGGTCAAGCTCGACAACACCATGGCCTTCATGTTCGAGACCCGATTTCCGCAGATGCTGACCCGCTACGGCGCCGAGCTCGAAACCCGGCAGGACAACTACATCGACTGCTGGGCCGACCTGAAGAAGCGTTTCAACGGCACGCCCGAGGGCGACTGGTCTTGATCACCGAGCCAATGCCGGATCGGCTGGTGCTTTTGGGCTCGAAGGGTGGCCCGGCATTGCGGCCGGGTGGTCCATGGCCGAGTTCGTCGCTGCTGCAGATCGGCGGCCGCAGCATCGTCGTCGACTGCGGCCTTGGCGTGACGCGTGGTCTGGTCGATGCCGGCATCAGCCTGAAGTCGCTCGACCTGATCTTCATCACGCATCTGCACTCCGACCATGTGCTGGAACTGGGGCCGCTGATCCACACCGCCTGGACGGCGGGCCTCGCGACGCCCGTCGGCGTGTTCGGCCCGCCCGGCACCGGTCATTACTGGCGGCGCTTTTGCCAGGCGATGGAGTTCGACATCGAGATCCGCATCGTTGACGAAGGCCGGCCGGATATTCGCGATCTGGTGTCGATCGGCGAATTCGGCGAAGGCCAGGTGGTCGCGCAGGGCGGCTTGACGGTTTCGGCGCTGCGCGTCGAGCATCCGCCGGTGACCGATTGTTTTGCGCTGCGCTTCGAGCATGGCGCCAAAAGCGTCGTGTTCTCCGCCGATACGGCCTTTTATCCGCCGCTCGCCGATTTTGCCCGAGGCGCCGACATCCTCGTCCACGAGGCAATGCTGGAAGAGGGCATCGAGCGACTGGTGGCCAGGACCGGCAATGGTGCGCGCCTCAGAGAGCATCTGCTCGCCAGCCACAGCTTTGCCGAAGAGGCCGGCAGCATCGCAAGCGATGCCGGCGTGAAGAGATTGGTGCTCAACCACCTTATTCCGGCCGACGATTCTTTGATAGGCGAGGCCGACTGGACTGCCGCTGTCAGGAAAACTTGGAACGGCGACTTGACGATCGCCCGCGACGGTCTTGTTGTGGGCTTAAGCAGCGCCAAAGCTGCAGCAGGAGAGGAAACCGCATGAAGCTTGCCACATTGAAGGACGGGACGCGCGACGGGAAACTCGTCGTCGTCTCGCGCGACCTGACACGCTTCACCGACGCCTCGTTCCTGGTTCGCACGCTGCAGGCGGCGCTCGACGACTGGCGGCGCATCGCCCCGCATCTCGCGACAATAGCGGAATCGCTTGAGAACAATGCGATGCCGGCGGAGCGCTTCCACGAACATGACGCCCATTCGCCGCTGCCGCGTGCCTATCAATGGGCCGATGGCTCGGCTTACGTGAACCATGTCGAGCTGGTGCGCAAAGCGCGCGGCGCCGAGATGCCGGCGAGCTTCTGGACCGACCCGCTGATCTACCAGGGCGGCTCGGATTCTTTCATTCCGCCACGTGATCCGATCCGCACGGCTGACGAAGCCTTCGGCATCGACATGGAGGGCGAGGTCGCTGTCATCGTCGACGATGTGCCGATGGGTGCAAGCCTCGAAGAAGCAAAGGCAGCGATCCGACTGGTCATGCTGGTCAACGACGTTACGTTGCGCGCGCTCACCGGACCGGAACTGGAGAAAGGTTTCGGTTTTTTCCAATCAAAGCCGTCCTCGGCGTTTTCGCCGGTCGCTGTGACGCCGGACGAACTGGGTGATGCCTGGGACGGCGGCAAGGTCAGCCTGCCGCTGCTTGCCGATCTCAACGGCAAGCCGTTCGGCCGCGCCAATGCCGGTATCGACATGACCTTCGACTTTCCTGCGCTGATCGTTCATGCAGCAAGGACACGGCCATTGGCCGCCGGCACGATCATCGGTTCCGGCACCGTCTCCAACAAGCTAGACGGCGGGCCGGGCAAGCCTGTCTCGGCCGGTGGCGCCGGCTATTCCTGCATCGCCGAACTGCGCATGATCGAAACCATTGTGTCGGGCGAACCCAAAACGCCGTTCCTGCGCTTCGGCGACACGGTGCGCATCGAGATGAAGGACAAAACCGGGCATTCGATCTTCGGCGCCATCGAACAGAAGGTCGAGAAATACGAGAGGTGAGGGCATGACGGGGGGCTATCTGCTTGCTGGTGTCTGGGCACTCGCCATACTGGCGGTCTTCATCCAGGCGATCCGGCTGAGCTATCGCATCGAGGCGCGATCGCCCGACCTGACCAACCGCAGCGGCTTTCCGCGCAAGGCGATGATGTTCCACACCATCACCAACATGGACGTCGCGCGGGACGCGGAAACGCAGAGCATGCGTCGGCGTATGAACTGGTTGCTGCTGATCGTTCTTGCTGGATTTGTCGTTATGTGGGCGGGCTTGTATCTGTCGCGGTCAACCGGATGACGTGATGAGCCTGCCCGACTACCCGCGCAGCATGGCCGGCAACAATCTCTGGTCGAACGACCGACTCTACCGCGCGGTATTGTCCCTTCAGCCCGGCGAAAGAGGTCAAGCGGCTGGGCTTGGGCGATCAGGCCAATACGACGTCATAGGCTGAAAATTGCCGATCCGCGGAGACCAACGTCAGGCCTTCAATTTGGGTCTGCGCAATAAGCAGGCGGTCGAAGGGATCGCGGTGGTGAAGCGGCAGATGTTCAAGTCTCGCCGCGTGTAGTTCGTTTACGCCGAGAATCGGAATCCCGTTCGATCGCAGGATGTCCACGATGTCGCCTGTGAGCGTCACTTTGCCGAGCGATTTCTTGATGGCGATCTCGGCCACCGAGACGGCGCTGACGATCACATCCTTGCCTGTGAGAAAGATATCGCGATGATGATCCGAAAGACGTGAATCGGCGTTGAGTACCCAAAGCAGAATATGGGTATCGACCAGATATCTGCGGCTCATTTAATATACTCGTCCCATTCGGGACCGAGTTCATCAAAATCATCCGATATCCAAATCTGGCCTTTCAGGGCGCCAAGCAAGCCTTTGCTCCCACCAGCCCGAACGGGAGCGCTCAAGGTTGCGACAACCTCTCCATGTCGGGTCAGATGGATCTCTTCGCCAGCCTGGGCACGTTTCACCAATTCGGAAAGCTGAGCCTTCGCTTTTGCCATGGGGATATTCATAGATGACCTCTTATGACCAGAATTTAGGTCATAATTGGCCGGGCCGCAAGTGAGTTCGATGGCTATTCCGCCGCCTGAACCTTGATCACGCCACGCTTGATCTGATCCTGCTCGATCGATTCGAACAGCGCGCGGAAATTGCCTTCGCCAAAACCTTCGTCGCCCTTGCGCTGGATGAACTCGAAGAAGATTGGGCCGATCACGGTTTTCGAAAAAATCTGCAGCAGGATCTTGGTCATGCCGCCGTCGACTACGCCTTCGCCGTCGATCAGGATGCCGTGCTTCTTCATCCGCTCGATCGGTTCGTCATGGCCATTCACGCGGTCATACGACATATCGTAGTAGGTTTCAGGCGGGCCGGGCATGAACTTCAGCCCGTTGGCGGCGAGCTTGTCGGTGGCCTCGTAGATTTCGTCGGTGCCGACGGCGATGTGCTGGATGCCTTCGCCATTGTACTTCTTCAGGTACTCGGCGATCTGGCTGGTCTCGTCCTTGGACTCGTTGAGCGGAATGCGGATCTTGCCGCAGGGCGAGGTGATGGCGCGGCTGACCAGGCCGGTGATCTTGCCATCGATGTCGAAGAAATGGATCTGCTTGAAGCCGAACAGGTTGCGGTAGAAATCCCACCATTTGTCCATCTGGCCGCGATAGACATTGTGGGTCAGGTGATCGAGATAGTAGAAGCCGACGCCTTCCGGCCGCGGGTCGCGCGCACCCAGCCACTCGAACTCGGCGTCATAGGCCGAGCCCTTCTTGCCGTAGGTCTCGATGAAATAGAGCAGCGAGCCGCCAATGCCCACGATCGCCGGCACGTCCAGCGCCTTGTCGGCACCTTCGTAAGGTGTGGCACCCTTGGCAACGGCATGATCGAAGGCGTGTTTGGCGTCGACCACCCGCCAGGCCATCGAGGCGGCGCAAGGGCCGTGCTTGTCGACGAACTTCATCGCATGCGAGCCGGGTTCGGCATTGACGACATAGTTGATGTCGCCCTGGCGCCAGACGGTGATGTCCTTCGTGCGGTGCTTGGCCACCGCGACATAGCCCATGCGGGTGAACAGCTCAGCCAGCTTTTGCGGCTCCGGATGCGCGAATTCGACGAACTCGAACCCATCGGTGCCGGCCGGGTTGTCCTTGCTGATCCTGGCGGGCGGGGCGTCGTGCGGGAAGGGACCCATAATATTCCTCCGAAAGCTGGCCTGGCCTGAAAAGGCGATTTGACACGATGATAACGCGGAGGAGGCGCACGGTGCTTGCATTCAAACGCTTGAAATGATGATGTCATGCGTGAAGCGTGCATGATGTGGGGGAAAGCCATGGATGAGGCGCGCATTGACCAGTTCGACCGCAAGATAATGGCACTGTTGCAGGGTGATGCGCGGCTGACCAACAACGATCTTTCGGAGCGGGTGAACCTGTCGGCGTCGCAATGCTCGCGCCGCCGTCAGCGGCTGGAGGAGGACGGCTTCATCAGGGGCTATCGCGCCGTTCTCGACCGCGACAAGCTCGGTTTTTCCCTGGTCAGCGTCATTTCGGTCACGCTCGCCACCCACAATCGCGACAATGCAAGGCGCTTCAGCGAACTGGTGGCGCGGCTGCCCGAAGTGCAGGAAGCGCACGCGCTGACCGGCGAGATGGACTACATCCTGAAAGTGGTGACGCCGGATCTCAAATCATTGTCGGAATTCGTCAACGGCGTGCTACTGCCGCACGAATCCGTGCAGCACGTGAAGACGGCGATCGTGCTGGAGACGCTGAAGGAAACCGGCGCGCTGCCGATTTAATCTGAGCGGATATCATTGATACGTCGGCAGGCCAGAGGGGGTGTGAAGGATCGCCAGCCTAATGACGGAAGGGCCGTTCAACCCTTCGACTGCTGGATCAGTCCATAGAGATTGGTGCAGCGGGCGCCGGAACGGCAATAGGCGAAGACCGGGCCGTCGAGTTCCTCGAGCGCTTCGGCCTGATCCTCGACATTCTCGGCCGTGATCTGGCCGCTGATCACCGGAATGTAGCGGAAGGCGAGGCCTGCAGCTTCGACCGCTGCCCCGACGGTGTCGGCAGAAGGCTGGCCCGGCTGTTCGTCATCGGGCCGGTTGCAGATGATGCTCTTGAAGCCGGCTTTCTTGATGGCGGCGACGTCTTCGGGCTGGATCTGGCCCGAAACCGAATAGTCCTCGCTGATTTCGCGGTATTCCATGGCAGCATCCTCGCAAACTGGTCAGGTGGCAGTCTTGCCACTCCCCGACATGGGCGGCAATCCGTGCCGAAGGATTTCTCTGCCAAATAGACATTGCGTGCCAGAAAATCCAACCGGGCCGATGCGGCCCGGCTGGACGATCCTTCAAACTCAGCTGCCGAGAATAGCGCCTTTGATCTGACGGATGTTGTTGTGCATCATATCGATATAGGTCGCGGCCGGGCCGTCGGGCTGCGACAGCGCGTCCGAATAGAGCGTGCCGCCGACCTTGATGCCGGTTTCGCTGGCGATCTGCTCGATCAGGCGCGGGTTGGTGATGTTCTCGACGAAGATCGCAGCCGCCTTGTCCTGCTTCACCTGATTGACCAGCTTGGCAACGTCTGCGGCGGATGGTTCGGAGTCGGTCGACACCCCTTGCGGGGCGAGGAAGGTCAGGCCGTATGCATGTTCGAAATAGCCGAAGGCGTCGTGCGAGGTGATGACGACGCGCTTGCTCTCCGGGATCGAGGCAATTGCCGCTTTCACTTCACCTTCGACCGCATCAAGCTTCTTGGTGTAGGCGGCGGCATTGGTCTGGTAGCTGACGCAGCCTTCCGAATCGGCCGCGCAGAAAGCCTCGGCGATGTTCTTCACATAGATCCTGGCGTTGGCAATCGACTGGAATGCGTGGGGATCGGTGACCGTCTTGCCGCCGCCGGTGCCGGCACCTTCGGCCGCGTCGGCATCGGCGAATTCAGGCTTGAAATCGATCGGCGTCACGCCCTTGGTCAAGGTGATGATCGAGGCCTTGGTGGCACTGGCATCGACCAGCCGCTGCAGAAAACCTTCGAAATGCAGGCCGTTGACCAGCACGATGTCGGCCTTGGCCATGGCCACCGCATCGGCCGGGCTCGGCTCGTAGACATGGGCATCGCCATCCGGCCCGACGATGGTGGTGACATCGATGCGGTCGCCGCCGACATTTTTGGCGAAATCGGCAATGACGGTGAAGCTGGCGACCACTTTCAGCGGTGCCGCGAAGGCCGACGATGCGCCAAAGGCGGTTAATGTTATAACGCTCATCGCCAGGGCAGCATGGATGGATTTCAGCATAGAGGGGTCTCCTTCTAGGGGCGGGGATCAGGCCGTTCTGTGACGGTGATGGATGATGCGCGCGCGCAGGATGCCGCGCGTGCCGAATAGGATCGAGGCGAAATAGACGACGCCGGCCGACAGGATGATGGCCGGGCCGGATGGCAGCGAGGCGTGATAGGACAAAAGCAGCCCGGCGACGCAGGATGCGAAGCCGATCAGTACGGCCAGCACGCACATCGGCTCGACGCGAACCGTCCAGAAGCGGGCGGCCGCGGCCGGCAGCATCATCAGCCCAACCGACAGAAGCGTGCCGAGCGCCTGGAAGCCGCCGACGAGGTTGAGTACGACAAGGCCGAGGAAGATGAAATGCACCGGGCTGCCGAGCCGGCTGACCGAGCGCAGGAACAGCGGGTCGAGGCATTCGGCGACCAGCGCCCGCCAGAAGATGGCGAGGCTGACCAGCGTCACCGTGACGATGCCGCCGATCAGCGTCAGGGCCTCGTCATTGAGCGCCAGCACGGTGCCGAACAGCACATGCATGAGATCGACGCTGGAACCGCGGATCGACACCATCAGCACGCCGATGGCGAGCGAAATCAGGTAGAAAGCCGCCATCGAGGCGTCTTCGCGCTGGATGGTGAAACGCGAGACGGCGCCGGCGCCGAGCGCGACGATGACGCCGGCGATCAGGCCGCCGATGGTCATCGGCAGGATTTCCAGCCCATAGAACAGGAAGCCGGCGGCTGCACCGGGCAGGATTGCGTGCGCCATGGCGTCGCCCGACAGGCTCATGCGCCGCAGCATCAGGAAGACGCCGATCGGGCAGGCGCCGAGTGACAGCATCAGCGAACCGATCAACGCCCGCTGCATGAAGGCGAAATCGGCGAAGGGCGCGATGACAAGGCCGTAAAGCATGTCCATCAAGCAGCCCTCGGTCCGACGCCATGTTGGTGATCGTGATCGTGGCCATGGTGATCGTGACCATGAGCGTCCTCGCCCGGCTCGCACCAGGGTGCATTTTCTTCCCAGGCCTCGTGAAAACGGCGGGCGCGCAACAGATTTTCAGGCTTCAGCGTTTCCCGGGTTTCGCCCCAGGCGATCGGCTGGCGGGCCAGAAGCAGCGTTTCGGGGAAATTCTGCCGCACCAGATCCAGATCGTGGACGACGACCATGATGGTGCGTTCCTCGCCATGCCAGTGCTTGATCAGCGCAATGAGGTCGCCGACCGTCTTGGCGTCGACGGCGTTGAAGGGTTCGTCGAGCAGGATGAGGTCGGCGTCCTGCAGCAGGACCCGCGCAAACAGCGTGCGCTGCAACTGGCCGCCCGACAGCGTGTCGATCGGCCGCTTCTCGAAGCCGCCGAGGCCGACCGCCATCAGCGCCTTGCTGACGTCATCGCGATCTTCCCTGGTGTAGCGGCCAAGCAGGCCGCGCCGTGGCCACAGGCCGAGCGAAACCAGATCCACCACCCGTGCCGGAAAGGAGCGGTCGAGCTCCGATTGCTGCGGCAGATAGGCGGCACGTACACCGGGCGCGCGGATAACCTCGCCGGCCATGGGCTTCAGGACGCCGACAATGCCTTTCATCAGCGTCGATTTGCCGGAGCCGTTGGCGCCGACCACAGCGGTCAACGAGCCCTTCCGGATGGTGCCGTCGAGATGATGGATCGCCGGATGGCTGCCGTAGCCAAGCGTCAGGTCGCGGAATGTCAGGCAGGTATTTGTCATTCTGCGATCCGTAGGCGGCGAAATCCGGCTGCTGCCAGCGGCCGATTGGATATGTGATGTTATTACATTAGTCAACAAGCCAATCCGGCGGAATTGCGGCCGCAGGGTCAACTTGCCGTGTGTGCGTATCATATGCCGTTGGCCCAAGGGGATTCGACCTGGCGACCTTGCCCCAAGCCGGTCGCGACTCTAAAGAAGCGCAACCGCCACAGGAAGGAACCATCCAATGAGCATTCGTCGCATCGATGTCGGCCCGCGCATGAGCCAGATCGTCATCCATGGCAATACCGTCTATCTGGCTGGTCAGGTCGGCCAGCCAACCGGCAATGTCGCTTCGCAGACCAGGGACATCCTGGCGGCTGTCGACGAATTGCTGGCCAAGGCTGGCTCCGACAAGACCAAGATCCTGCAGGCGATCATCTGGCTGGCCGACATGAGCACCTTTGCCGAGATGAACGCGGAATGGGACAAGTGGGTGCCGCAGGGCAACACGCCGGCCCGCGCCACCGGCGAAGCAAAGCTCGCCGCCCCGGAATATCTGGTCGAGATTATTATTACCGCTGCGATTTGAGGCGTTGAAGCTGCCAATCTCCCCCCACGTGGGGGGAGATCAGCCTCACCCCTGCGGCCTGAACCTCGCCACCAGCGTGTGGCTCTCGGCCGCGTAGGTGAAGCGCACATGGGTGACCGGGTGCTCGGCGCTCCACGTCCGTCGCTCGACCACCAGGCAGGGCGCACCCGTTTCTA
>NZ_RZQA01000959.1:0-2187 GCF_004022915.1 Mesorhizobium sp. M7A.F.Ca.US.006.04.2.1 | reverse complement strand
GTGTATTGCAGGCGCTTGTTGTGCATGAACATTGGCAATCCTCCAGGGGGTTGGGTTGCCCAACATCCGCCTGCGAGGATTGTTCCATATTGCATCGAGTGACGCAGTGGCCGATCCGCGAGGCCATGGCGCGCTAGGGGTGAAATTCGTGTCGGGACGCACATCAATGAGCGCCTCCAGATGGGAAAAAGACTGGTCGCGCACGTTTTCCTCCGGGTACTGGAACGAACATGTTGTCGGGACTAACCCACGATGAAAGCGGCGAAAAACTGCTGAGGCTCTGCATTCGTCTGCAGGTCACAGCGATGGGATGACAGATCCCGAATGGCCACAGCAAAGTCCGGCGCCAGGCATCTCTTGCGAAGTTCTGCGATCTCGGAACAATCGCGCCAACCACAGTTCGAGCCAGGCAGCGGAGCTGCAAGATTGGTGACCCGATCCCCGCGTGAGCCCTCCCACGGCGTAGGCGCTTGATCACCAGCAGGCGATATAATCGAGGCGATAGCATCGATGGGCAAGAAGGCCAAGCAGAACACCGCGTCTCGGACGGATCGCGAAAGGGCCATCGAAGCGACTACTTTGCCCGAAAGTGCGGCCTCACCAAGGACGAGGCACTCAAGATTCTCAGGTCGCAGGATCGATGAAGAAGCGAAACGGCGGTCGGGCGGCCGGTAGGAGCAATCGTCGCTCGATCGTCGCAACCGATGGCGGCGCATGATCTAGTTCACCCCGACACACCTTTTCAACAATCCGCTTCAACCATCCGGGCATGCCGCGGGCCGGGTCCCGTTTAGACCGGCAGAGGCAGCCGAGCGACCATTGTGGCTTGCAATATGTGCCGAAAAGCGCGCGATCTGGTCTCACAGCAGCTTGCCCACAAAACGCTGAAGAGGTCGTTCCGGCACCGCGGCCCCCGACCGCCGTCTTATCAACATTGATCGGCGAAAGCGTGACCAGCAATCGACTTCGATAGGCGAGAACGCCGGTTAAGGCGCGGCAGGCGGCTTGACAAGCGGCCACGAGGCTAGCCAGGCGCAGAGGCGACATGGCGCCGGTTGTGCCGACCAGAACGGAGCGAGATCCCCACGGTCCTTGCTCGTGTTCCCACGATGTCTTTGAGGGCGAGGAACAACCGATGGCCTTGGTTGTTAGAGCTGCATATGCCGCGAAGCATTGAACTCGAAGTGGGACATGGAGATGGCGACGAAGAAAAGCGCCCAGAGCAGCACAAAGGGCCTGGAAGATCTATTTTACGAAGCCTTGAAGGACATATACTACGCGGAGCGTTAAGTGCCCTCAAGAAAATGGCCAGGGGTACCGAATCGCAAGAGTTGACCGCCGCGTTCGAGAAGCACCGCGACGAGACTGAGGGTCAGGTTGAGCGGCTGCAGCAGGTGTTCGAGATTTTCGGCAAGCGCGCGCAGGGCAAGACCTGTCCCGCGATCGACGGCATCATTGAGGAGGGCGGGGAGATACTGGAGGAGCTCCAGGCGGCGCCGGCCCTCGACGCCGGGCTTGTTGCCGCTGCCCAGGCCGTCGAGCATTATGAGATCGCCCGTTATGGGACATTGGTAACCTGGGCAAGGCTGCTCGGCTTGAATGACGCGGTTCCGCTGCTGCAGCAGACGCTCGACGAAGAGAAGGCAACGGACGAGGCGTTGACGCAGCTTGGAGAAACCAGCGTAAATGAAAGGGCGCTGCAAGATGCCGCCTAGATCTAGCTGAACGCGTTGGGCGGGAGGGAGATCGAGTCCAGCGACACCGTCGATCAGGTTGGCTGGCGCTGCGTGCATGAGCAAATAGTGGATACGGTCGTTGCACTGAACCGTCCGAGGCGGTCATTCCTGCGCGAACAACTCGCCTTGCCCATGAATGGTTGCAGGAACATCCGTGGCAGCTTGGGATCAGCGCCCATGGTAGAAACCAAAGGAACAATCAACCCGAGCTTCCGCTCGATATCGTTGCTCGAAACTGTCGGAGCTCTGGCCGGACGCGCCAGCAGCGCCGCGACGCTCGCTTCCATCTGCCCTCGGCGAGGCGCGCGGAATCGCTCGATCGTGCGGCCCGATCGCTGCGACACCGCTGTTTCGTCCGGCTCCGCGTGCAGACAGGATGAGGCGCGACTGTCACTGCAGTTTTCAGGTGCCAGGTGAGGGTCCTCGTCACCGGCGCGTCGGGTCTGATCGG
>NZ_RZQA01000958.1:0-2193 GCF_004022915.1 Mesorhizobium sp. M7A.F.Ca.US.006.04.2.1 | reverse complement strand
GTCAAAATCCGCCACCGTCAGCGCCAAGGGATCCACCGGCTCCCAGCCATGGATGCCGGATGGCAGACAGAGCAGCGAACCGCGATGTGACATGTCGGCAAAGCGGAATCCGCCATTGCCGTAGGCTTCGATCGGCGCGCGGCCCGGGAAATGCGCCTCGCGGATGACGATGCCTTTGCTGGTCACCGTTAAACCTCTTCGGGGGGGCGCGTCAGGTCGCGACCGCCTTGCCGCCATTGACCGGCTTCTCCTCGTCGGCTGAAGCCTGCGGCCGCAGCTTGAACAGGATCAGCAGCGGTGCGGCGATGAAGATCGACGAATAGGTGCCGAAGATCACGCCGAACAGCATGGCCATGGTGAACGAGCGGATCACCTCGCCACCGAACAGAACCAGCGCCAGCAGCGCCAGGATCGTCGTCACCGAGGTCAGCGTCGTTCTCGACAGCGTCTCGTTGATGGCGTTGTTCAGGAGTTGCGGCAGCGGCATGCGCTTGTATTTTCGCAGATCCTCTCGGACACGGTCATAGACCACGATCGTATCGTTCAGCGAATAGCCGATGATCGTCAGGATCGCCGCCAGTGACGACTGGTTGAACTCCAGCCCGGAGATGACGAAGAAGCCGAGCGTCATGACCACATCGTGCACCGTCGCCACAATGGCGCCGACCGCGAACTGCCATTCGAAGCGGAACCAGACATAGATCAGGATGCCGAGCAGCGCGATCAGCATGGCGATCGTGCCTTGCTTGGCGAGCTCGCCGGACACGGTCGGTCCCACCACTTCGACGCGGCGGAAGTCATAATTATCCTGCAGCTCGCCGCGCACCTTGTCGATGACGGTCTGCTCGGCATTTTCGCCACCATCCTGCGTCCCGACGCGGATCAGCACGTCGTTCGGCGTACCGAACTGCTGCACCTGGACTTCACCGATGTTGAGTTCGGTCAGCCGCGCGCGGAGGTCGGCGAGATCGGCATTGCCGCTCTTGGCCTGCACTTCGATCAGCGAACCGCCCTTGAAATCGATGCCGTAGTTGATGCCGACGGTCATGAACAGCACCACCGACAGGATCGAAAGTGCGCTGGACAGCGTGAACGTCCAGCGACGGATGCCCATGAAGGGGATCTTGGTGCCGGGCGGAACGAAGGTCACCGGCGCCTTCGGCAATTCCTTCGGGCGAGCCCGGCGCAGCCAGATCGAGACCAGCAGACGGGTGAAGGTGAAGGCGGTGAAGACGGTCGTCAGGATGCCGATGGCATAGGTGATGGCAAAGCCCTTCACCGGACCGGTACCAAGATAGAACAGCACCACGGTGGCGATCAGCGAGGTGATGTTGGAATCGACGATGGTCGCCAGCGCCTTGGTGAAACCGGTATCGATCGCCTGGATGACCGAGCGGCCGGCGCGCCGCTCCTCGCGGATGCGCTCGTAGATCAGCACGTTGGAATCGACCGCCATGCCGATGGTCAGCACGATACCGGCGATGCCAGGCAAGGTCAGCGTCGCGCCAAGCAACGAGAGCACGCCGACGATCATCGCCACGTGCACCGCCAGCGCGATGTTGGCGAGGAAGCCGAGGAAGCCGTAGGCGACGAACATGAAGGCAACGACGAGGATAGAACCGATGATGCCGGCGACCTTGCCGGCATGGATCGAATCCTGGCCAAGGCCCGGACCCACTGTACGTTCTTCGATCACCGTCAACGTCGCCGGCAGTGCGCCGGCGCGCAGCAGCACGGCGAGATCGTTGGCGCTCTGGGCGGTGAAATTGCCGGAGATTTGGCCGGTGCCGCCGAGGATCGGCTCGCGGATCTGCGGCGCCGAAATCACCTGGTTGTCGAGGATGATGGCGAACAGCTTGCCGACATTTTGCGCCGTGGCCTGGCCGAAGCGCGCCGCCCCCTTCGAATCGAAGCGGAACGACACCACCGGCTCGTTGTTCTGCGAATTGTAGGTCGCCTGCGCATCGACGAGGTTTTCGCCCGAGACGATGACGCGGTTCTCGATCAGATACGGAACCGGCGGATCGTCCTGCGAATACAGCACCGACGAGCCGGCAGGCGGACGGCCGTTGAGCGCGTCCTGCACCGGCATCGACTGGTCGACCATCTGGAAGGTCAGCTTGGCGGTCTGGCCGAGGATTTCCTTCAGCCTTTGCGGGTCCTGAAGACCCGGCACCTGGACAAGGATACGGT
>NZ_RZQA01000957.1:0-2199 GCF_004022915.1 Mesorhizobium sp. M7A.F.Ca.US.006.04.2.1 | reverse complement strand
CTGCTGTTCGATCTGGAAAATGACCCGGACGAATTGGACAATCTCGCGGCCGACCCCAGCCATCTCGCCGTGCGTCTGGAATTCGCCGAACGGCTGCTCGCCTGGCGAGCCGAACATCTCGACCAATCGCTGGCACTGGCCGAATTGACCGAGAACGGCCTCGTCGGCCATGCCGCTGGCCTGCCTCCACGCCACACATGAACACAGGCCCGCATCGTTGCCGGCGCGGGCCTGTATCCGACTGGGTGGAAACTACCTGACGATCATGCGCTGCTGATCGCGCTTCTCGGCATAGCTGCCCTTGTCATAGGCGGTTTGTGCCTCGAGCTGTTCCTTGGTGAAGGTCGTGTACAGGTATTTGTTGCCCGCCTTGTCGGTCATGAATTTGAGATTATCCATGCCGACCGCGACTTCCTTCTCGCCAATGCCGAGGAAGCCACCGACATCGACGATCACCGCATCGGCCTTCTTGTCGGGCGCAAGCACGACATCGCCGATCTCGCCGACCTTGGCGTCGTTGGCGCCATAGACAGTCGTGCCCTTGAGGTCATCGGCGCGAATCTCACCAACCGGCATCTCGGTCAGCGTCGACTTGTCGATGGCTGCGGTCTTTGTCTGGTCCGGAGCCGAGGCATCGGGGGTCGTGGGCGCCGGAGCCTGTGCCGTCTTGTCGGACGGAGCGACGGCAGGGGCTGCGGCGGGCGCGACTGCTGCCGGCGCATTCGAAGCCGTCGTTGCCGGCGCAGGGTCATAGGCCTTGCGGTTGAAATCCGGCTGCGCCTGCAATTCTTCCTTGGTGGTCTGGGCGACCAGCCAGCGGTCGCCATTCTTCTCGGCCCACTGCGCCTTCGAGAAGTCATAGGTGACGTTCTTGGCGCCAAGGCCTAGGAAACCGCCGACGCCGATGACCAAGTACTGCGCCTTGCCATCCTTGGTCAGCACAATGTCGTTGACGTCGCCGATGTTCTGGGCGTCATCGCCGGTGCCGTTGTAGACGTTTTCCCCGATGATGTTGGTGGCGAGATTGCCGTCGGCGCGCTTGACTGGTTCTGCCGAAGCGGCGTTCATGTCGACAGGCTTTTGCGCTGTGTCCGTCGTCGCGGGTGCTGCCGGCGCTGTTGCGTCGGT
This sequence comes from Mesorhizobium sp. M7A.F.Ca.US.006.04.2.1, assembly GCF_004022915.1. NCBI lineage: Bacteria > Pseudomonadati > Pseudomonadota > Alphaproteobacteria > Hyphomicrobiales > Phyllobacteriaceae > Mesorhizobium > Mesorhizobium sp. M7A.F.Ca.US.006.04.2.1. The sequence goes on along the minus strand of NZ_RZQA01000957.1, from coordinate 1,071 downwards.
CGATGCCGCAGGTGCTGGGGTCGGGCTGTAAGGCTTTTTATCGAATTCTGCCTGCGCCGTCAGTTCGTCCTTGGTCGTCTGGGCCACCAACCAGCGGTCGCCATTCTTTTCGGCCCACTGCAGTTTGCCGTAGTCGAAAGCAACGCTTTTGGCGCCGACACCCAGAAAACCGCCGACGTCGATGACAACGGATTTCGCCTGCCCATCCTTGTCGAACACGACGTCGCTGACCTTGCCGATGTTTTCGGCATCGTCGCCGGTGCCGTTGTAGACGGACTCACCGATGATGTTGGTGACGATGCTGCCCTCTGCGCGTGGCACAGGAGCGGCGGCGGGCTCCTGGACGGCGGGCGTGGCAGGCGCCGTATTTGTTGCGTTCTGCGCATAGGCGCCGGTCGCGACAAAGGTTGCGAGCGCCGTCGTGGCTAAAAGATTGCGGATCATGGTAGTCTCTCCTCGTGCCTGATCTCATGCGCCGCGTCTTCCTTGGGGAACGCGGCATCTACAGGTTCACAACGTCGTGACCGGGTCAGTTGTTCCGACAAAGCGCTGCGGTCCGGGAACGAAACCACGGAAATTATTGAGCCGCTGGGGTAGTCACCCCGTGGCAAGAGGAACCTTTCTGTCGACGCCGCGTTTCAGCCGTTGGCTGGGTATATCCCGGCCGCCTTTAGGCTGACCTGGTGGAGCGGGGCATGAGATTTGCAGCGGTGCTGAACCGGGACGGCGGCACTTTGCGCACCACCGACCTCGCTGCTTTCTCCGACAGGATGCATCAGACGTTGGAAACGGCAGGCCACTCGCTCAGCATCGAAATTGTCGCCGGCAAGGATGTGGTGGAGACGCTGGACAACGCCGCTTCGCGTCGCTCGGTCGACATCGTGCTGGCGGCTGGCGGCGACGGGACCATTTCCGCCGCGGCCGCCCGACTGATGGGCACGAAGAAGGCGCTTGCCATATTGCCAGCCGGCACCATGAACCTGTTCGCACGCGGGTTGGGCATTCCGCAGTCGCTCGACGGGGCGCTGAAATCCTTCGCCGACGGCGAAATCATTGCTGTCGATGTGGCGA
>NZ_RZQA01000956.1:0-2205 GCF_004022915.1 Mesorhizobium sp. M7A.F.Ca.US.006.04.2.1 | reverse complement strand
CAGTGGCAGCACCAGCACCGAGATCAGCAGCCCGCCACGCGGCAGCGCCACCGCCACCGCCGCACCGGCGGCGCCGATGAACGTGATGGCCGGCGTGCCGACCAGCAGCGTCAGCGCCGTGGCGCCGATGCCGAGCGGCTCCATGTTCATGAACAGGCCGAGCAAGGGAGCCGCAATGACCAGCGGCAGCACGCTGCCCGCCCAATGCGCCAGGCATTTCACCAGCACTGTCAGAGCCAGCATCTGGCGATCGTTGCCGAGCACCAGGAGATCGAGCGAACCGTCCTCGCGATCGGCCTGGAACAACCGGTCGAGCCCGAGCAGGCAGGACAACAGCGCACCGATCCACAGGATGGCCGGTCCGATGCGGGCCAGCAGCTTCAGGTCCGGCCCGACCCCGAACGGGATGGTGACGATGACGGCGAGGAAGAAGATGACCCCGGTCAGCGCTCCGCCGCCGGCACGGATGTTGAGGCGGATGTCGCGCAGGAAGAGCGCTAGCATGGTTTGAGATGCTTTCGCCCAGACACCATCAACCGGCTTCCCCCATCCTCAACTCCATCCCCTCGATCCCGAGCGGCAGATGCGTCGCCGCGACAATCATCCCGCCATCCGCGCAATGCCTCGCCATCAACCCCGCAAACCGCGCCTCCGCCGCCTTGTCCAGCCCCGCCGTCGGCTCGTCCAGCAGCCACAATGGCCGGTGGCTGACCAAAAGCCTGGCGATCGCCGCGCGGCGCCGCTGCCCGGTCGATAGATAGCCGAACGGCAGGTGGCCGATGCCGCCGAGCCCGACCGTTTCCAGCGCCTCTTCGACGCCGAGCTGTCCGTCGCCATTGAAGTCTCGCCAAAAGCGCAAATTCTCCGCCACGCTGAGCGCCGGCTTCATTGCGTTCTGGTGGCCGAGATAGTGACAGGCCGAGGCGACAGACGGAAACGCTTCGCCCCCGTCTTCAACCTTCATGACGCCCTCAATCCTCACGCTGCCTTCCGCCGCCGGCAGCAGCCCGGCGATGATCCGCAGCAAGGTCGACTTGCCCGATCCGTTCGGCCCGGTGACGATAAGCGCCTGACACTGCTCCAAGGCAAAGCCGATGCCGGAAAACACCGCGTCGCCGCCTCGCTCGCCGCCCAGATTTTCGGCGATCAGCCGCATTCCTCGCCTGCCCTGAAACCATGTGTCGCGGCCGCTGCCGCATCGCACAAAATTGCTTTCCAACTGTCTAGAACTATTCCAGAAAATTCTCTATATGCGGTGCATCCGTGCCAGCGGTCGGCACGGGAACAGAATTAGCGCCGAACCAGCGCACGCGCCGCCTTGAACGGCTCGGGTTGCTTGGGAACGGACAGCGGAAATGGCCGTACCCGCACCTTTGCGCGTGATTGCATGCCATCGGCGTCCGTTCCCTTTCAGGCTGAACAGACAAGGATCGCACGTGTCAAAATCTCTCGACAGTTTCAATTGCCGCCGCACGCTGACCGCAGGCGGCGCTGAATATGCCTATTTCGATCTCATCGAGGCCGAAAAGAACGGCCTTACCGGCATCTCGCAACTGCCCTATTCGATGAAGGTGCTGCTGGAAAACCTGCTGCGCAACGAAGACGGCCGCTCCGTCACCAAGGAATCGATCCAGGCGGTGGCCGGCTGGCTGACCGATAAGGGCACCGCCGGCGTCGAGATCGCCTATCGCCCGGCCCGCGTGCTGATGCAGGATTTCACCGGCGTTCCGGCCGTGGTCGACCTTGCCGCAATGCGCGACGCCATGGCTTCGCTCGGGGGCGATCCGCAGAAGATCAACCCGCTGGTGCCGGTCGACCTCGTCATCGACCATTCCGTCATCGTCGACGAATTCGGCACGCCGATGGCCTTCGCCCGCAATGTCGAGCTGGAATATGAGCGCAACGAAGAGCGCTACAAATTCCTGAAATGGGGCCAGCAGGCGTTCCGCAACTTCCGCGTCGTGCCGCCCGGCACCGGCATCTGCCATCAGGTCAACCTCGAATATCTCGGCCAGGTGGTGTGGACCAACACCGAGGACGGCGAAACCACAGCCTATCCCGACACCTGCGTCGGCACCGATTCGCACACCACCATGATCAACGGCCTGGGCGTGCTCGGCTGGGGCGTCGGCGGCATCGAGGCCGAGGCGGCCATGCTCGGCCAGCCGGTCTCCATGCTGCTGCCGGAAGTCATCGGCTTCCGTC
>NZ_RZQA01000955.1:0-2205 GCF_004022915.1 Mesorhizobium sp. M7A.F.Ca.US.006.04.2.1 | reverse complement strand
CCCTTCGGCATCCTCCTTGACCCGGGCGTGACGCTGCAGACCGACGATCAACCGCCGCTGTCCCCGCAGCGCTTCAGGACCTGCCTGCCGACGGGTTGCGTCTCCGTCTTTACGATCGATCGGCCGACGCTTGGAAAGCTGAGGGGAGGCTCGGTGCTGAAGCTCAATGTCACGACGGACGCCGAGACCCCGCTGAGCTTCCCTGTGTCGCTTCGCGGCCTGACCGCGGCGCTCGACCGCATGGTGGCGTTGAGCGCAAATTAGGGTGCGCGCTGACCAGCTTTTGGCCGCAGTGAGCCACATGAAGCGTACGCCGGCCGCCGCGATGGAGTATTTTTGGGCGCGGCATCCAAAGGGGCGTGCCTGAAAAGGGCTCAACTTCAGGTTGGATCATCGACAGCCGCTATCCGAACCGGCCATGATTCTGGCCATACCGGCCCACTGGCCTGCCGTTTTTTGTGCTTTCCCACTGAATGCGGCGTCCGGATACAACCGCAGCGAGCCGACGTTATGTGCTATTTTTGCTACATCTCGCAGCCTTGTTGCCCAAAAAGGCTATTTAGCGATCTCTAAATCAATAATCGCTCACATATTTCGTGAATCTGTGAATAATCCACCGACGGGCAGGCCTTGGCTTGGTTAGCGCTCTGAAAAGGACGCTGGGGAAACGTTAGGGTGGGATTAATGAATACGACAAACATGTCGACCATAGGCAGGCGCCTTGGTCTTTTGATGGCGGCCACCATGCTGACCTGCGGCAGTGCTCACGCGCTCACGCTCAAGGAGGCGATGGCTGTCGCGGTGGAGTCCAATCCCGAGATTGGACAGGCGATCGAAAATCGCGAAGCCATCGAGTTCGAGTTGCGGCAGGCCAAGGGCCTTTATCTTCCCAGTGTCGATGTCGAGGCATCGGCTGGCGTTCGCCGGCTCGACAATCCGTCCCGGCGCTCTCTTTCCATCGAAGGCGATGCGCTCTATCCGGCTGAAACGGATCTTACCGTTTCGCAGACGCTTTATGACAGCGGCGGAAGGCGGGCCGAATTGAACCGTCAGGCATCGCGCGTCGACGGCGCTTCGTTCCGCGTTCTGGAACGGTCCGAATTCATCGGGTTGTCCGTTGTCCAGGACTATCTGGAATACATGCTGCAGGCCTCGATCGTTGCCGAAGCGAAGAAGAATCTCGGCTTCCACCAGGCAATTCTCGGCGACATCCGGCAAGGCATCTCGGGCGGCGCGCTGAACGAGGCCGACCGGCAACAGGCCGAGGAACGGCTGTTCGCCGCCAAGGCGCGCATGCAGGAGGCGACCGAGGAACTGGAAGCGGCCAAGATCCGCTTCTTCAAAACCGTCGGAAAGCCACTGACCAGCCCTTCGAGGCCCGGCGATGTTTCGGCCGCACTCCCGCGCTCGCTCGACGACGCGATAGGGTTGGCGCGGGAAAGCAATCCGCGCGTACACATGGCCAACAGCGACATCGACGCGGCGGCCTCCCTCGTGGACGCTGCGCGGGCAAAATTTGGCCCCTCCATCATCGCTGAAGGTCGGGCCCGGGCAGGAACCGACATTGACGGCGACGATGGCGACACCACCGACCTGCAGGCGCGCGTGGTCCTGCGCTGGAACCTCTACCGCGGTGGCATCGACAAGGCCAACGAGCAGGAGCAGATCCGCCGCACCAGTGAACAGCGTCTCGCGCTGCATCAGGTCCAGCGCGAAATCGAGGAAGCCGTTCGCACCTCATGGGATCGCCGTTTCCGGCAAGCCGATCTGGCAAAGACCCTGAGGCAACAAGCCGCTGCCAATGAGAAGCTGGTTGCTTCCTATCGCGAGCAGTTCAAGGTCGGACAGCGCTCGCTGCTCGACGTGCTCGACGCGCAGAATACACGGTTCAACACGGCAACACTGGCGGATACCGCGTCCTACGCATCGCTGTTTGCCCAGTACCGGCTCCTGGCCGCGACCGGACAGTTGCTGAAAACGATGAATCTCGAGCCGGCAAAGCAAGCGACGGCCTATGCACGCACCGAGTTCGCAGCACCGGAAACCGCGGACACAGAAACCTATGCGCGGACGCCATCGGAGCAGAAGAACGACCTGCCATTCGATATTCTCGCTCCGGTGAGGAAGAAATAGGACAGCACAAGGTCCAGCGAGCGTCCTGACGGGCAGATCGTGAACCAGCAACCCAACATCCTCTCCCCGAAG
>NZ_RZQA01000954.1:0-2215 GCF_004022915.1 Mesorhizobium sp. M7A.F.Ca.US.006.04.2.1 | reverse complement strand
GATGCCTGGAAGAAGGGGATCGGCTGGGCCCGCGAAAACCAGGAGATGGCCGGCCTCGGCAGCAAGCCGATCCGCTGGATCGTCGACGACGCGGTCAAATTCGCCGAGCGCGAGGAGCGCCGCGGCAGCCGCTACGATATCATTCTGTTCGACCCGCCGGCCTATGGCCGTGGCCCCAAGGGCGAGGTCTGGCAATTGTTCGAGGACCTGCCGGATTTGACCGACCTCTGCCGGGCGATCCTGACGCCGAAGCCGCTCGCCGTGGTGCTGACCGCCTATTCGATCCGCGCCTCCTTCTTCGCCATCCACGCCCTGATGCGCGATACCTTTGCCGGCATGGGCGGCAAGGTTGAATCGGGTGAGTTGATCATCCGCGAAAAGTCCGCCGGCCGGGCGCTATCGACCTCATTGTTTTCGCGTTGGGTGGCTGAATGAACGAGCGGCATGCAGGCGCACCTGGCCAGGTGAAGGAGGTCACCAGCCTCGCCAATCCGCTGGTCAAGGACATCAAGGCGCTCGCTCAGAAGAAATTCCGCGACCAGCAGAGCGCCTTCATGGCCGAGGGGTTGAAGCTGGTCATCGATGCGCTCGATCTCGGCTGGCAGATCAGGACATTGGTTTTCGCCAAGGCCGGGCGCGGCAACGCTGCGGTGGAGAAGGTGGCCGCACGCACGGTTGCGGCAGGCGGCATGGTGCTCGAAGTGTCGGAGAAGGTGCTGGTCGCCATCACCCGTCGCGACAACCCGCAAATGGTGGTCGGCGTCTTTTCGCAAAAATTCCTCGCCTTGAAGGATGTCCGCGCTGACAATGGCGACGTCTGGGTGGCGCTCGACCGGGTGCGCGACCCCGGCAATCTCGGCACCGTCATCCGCACCGTCGATGCCGTCGGCGCCAAAGGCGTCATCCTGGTCGGCGATACCACTGATCCATTCTCCGTGGAGACGGTGCGTGCCACCATGGGTTCGATCTTTGCCGTGCCGGTGGCGAAGGCGACAACCGAGGCTTTCCTCGCCTGGCGAGGCGGGTTTTCAGGCCTCGTCGCCGGAACCCACCTGAAAGGCGCCGTCGACTACCGCTCGGTCGATTTTTCCCGCGGGCCCGTGCTGCTGATGATGGGCAACGAGCAGCAGGGACTGCCCGAAAGCCTGGCTGCGAGTTGCGACAGGCTGCTCAGGATTCCGCAAGCGGGCCGTGCCGATTCGCTCAATCTGGCCGTTGCCACCGGCATCATGCTGTTCGAGATCCGGCGCGGCGCGCTGAAGCTCGAGCCAATCCTGGACCAGCAATGAAGGTTGCCTGCCCGTGAGATCATGGTCTCCCTACGCATTGCTCGTCGTCGCGGCCATCGCGCTCGACCAGTGGATAAAATACCTGGTCGAGGCCGATCTGCCTTTTCAGGAGAAGGTTGATCTGCTGCCCTTCCTGGCGCTGTTTCGCACCTACAATACCGGCATCGCCTTCTCGATGTTCTCGTCCTTCGGCGACACCGGGCTGATCGTCATTTCGCTCGCCGTCGTTGCCTTCGTGCTGTTCCTGGCGACCCGGATCGCGCCGTCCCAGATCCTTGCCCGCACCGGCTTTGCGCTGATCGTCGGCGGCGCGCTCGGCAATCTGATCGACCGCGCCGTCAACGGCCACGTCATCGACTACATCCTGTTCCACACGCCGGTCTGGTCCTTCGCCGTCTTCAACCTTGCCGACGCCTTCATTTCGGTTGGTGCGGCACTGGTCGTCTTCGACGAGCTGGTCGGCTGGCGGCGCGAACCCAAAGCCAGTCCTTCCAAGGATTGACCCCGTGCGGCCATCGCCGCACAGTTCATGTCGTCAAGATCGCGGAGAAAGACATGTCCGAAACCTTCAAAGCCATCCTCGTTTCGCGTGACGCCGAGAAAAAGCAGTCGGTCGCCGTGACCGATCTCACCGAGGCCGACCTGATGGAAGGCGATGTCACCGTCGCGGTCGAGGCAACGACGGTGAACTACAAGGATGGCTTGGCGATCACAGGCAAGGCGCCGGTGATCCGCCGCTGGCCGTTGGTGCCGGGCATCGATTTCGCCGGCACCGTCATTTCGTCCTCGCATCCCGACTGGCGCGCCGGAGACAAGGTCGTGCTGAATGGCTGGGGCGTCGGCGAAACCCATTTCGGTGCCTATGCAGGCCGTGCCGCTCCAGGGCCATGACACAGAGCATGGCGGTATATCCTGCGGTGCCGACG
>NZ_RZQA01000953.1:0-2219 GCF_004022915.1 Mesorhizobium sp. M7A.F.Ca.US.006.04.2.1 | reverse complement strand
GAAGATGACCGCGATCATCAGGATCGGCGCGACCAGCGGCAGCGTGATGCGGAAGAAGGTATAGAACGGCCCGGCGCGGTCGATCGCGGCAGCTTCGTAAAGATGCTTCGGCACCGCCGAAAGCCCGGCGAGCGATAACAGCATGACGAAGGGTGACCACATCCAGATGTCCGTGAACGCGACCGCGTAGAGCGCCATCTTCGGGTCGCCGAGCCATTGGAATTTGCCGAGGTCGAGCACGTAGTTGATGACACCCCAGGACGGATCGTAGAGCAGCTTCCAGAACAGGCCGACCACCGCCATCGAGAGCATCATCGGCAAGAGCAGCAATGTCGTGATCAGGCCCTTGAGCGGAATGGTGCGATTGAGCAGCATTGCCGTTCCAAAGCCGACGACAACCTGACCGACGACCGAGACGATGACGTATTTCGCGGTCACCGCGAAATTGTTCCAGATATAAGGGTCGCTGAGGAGCTCGCGATAGTTCTTCAGTCCGACGAAATTGGCCGGCGCATTGGTCGATGCGCGGAAGTCAGTGAAGGAATAGCCGAGCGAATAGATCAGCGGAAAGATGTTGAAGACGATCAGGAACACGATCGTCGGAATGATGAAGAGGTTGCGTATCGAAATGTCGCTGAGGCCGCGAGAGGCGGCTCTGGAGGAGGTATTCAGCGGTGTGATCATTGTGGTCGCCAAGACCTGCTCCCATTCCTGAAAAAGAAAACGGAGGAGGCACGGGCCTCCTCCGCACTACATGTCGGTTATTGGCCGCGGCCGTATTTCTTGAACGTGGCGTCCCAATCCTTCGCCAGCGCATCCAGCATTTCCTTGGCCGTACCATCGCCGTTTACGATGTACGGATAGACACGCTGGTTGAGCTGCTGCAGCAGTTCCGCGTACTCCGGCACCGCCCAGAAGTCCTTGACCTTGAACATCGTGTCGTAGAAGGCCTTGTTGTAGGGCGTGGCGTTCTGGAACTCGGCCGATTCCAGCACGGCCTTGTTGCAGGTGTAGCCGCCGAGGGCCGCCCACTTCTTCTGCGTATCGTCCTGGATGAACCACTTCAGGAATTTCATCGCCTCTTCCTTGTTGTTGGAATAGGAGACGACGGAAATGCCCTGGCCGCCGAGCGCGGCGAACTGCTCGCCACCTGGACCTGCCGGGTTGGCGAAGAAGCCGGTGTTCTTGGCGTTCGGGTTCGACGCCTCGTTGATCAACGAGGGGAAGAAGGCGAAGTAGTTCATGCTCATCGCCGCCAGGCCTTCGGTGATGGCCTGGTTGTTCTCGACGAAAAAGGCGTTGGTCCAGCCCGGAGGCGTGAAGCCGAACAGCTTGCGGTAGTTTTCCGCCGCGGCCACCGCCTTGTCCGAGTTGATGATGCCGTCGACCTTGTAGGTACCGAAGTCGCCGAGCTCACCGCCATACGAGAACAGCGCGTTCTCGAAGCCCATCGCCAGGCCGTCATACTGGTTCTGGGTGTAGATGGCGATGCCGTAGCGGTTCTGGTCGGGCCTGTTGAAGAACTCCGCGATGTCGGTCATTTCCTTGAAGGTCTTCGGAACGGCAAGGTCGTAGCCATACTTGGCCTTGAACGCTTCCATTTCCTTCGGATCCTCGAACCAGTCCTTGCGGTAGGCCCAGCCCACGGCGTCGCCCTCGGCCGGGATCGACCAGTATTTGCCGCTGTTGCCGGGATATTCGGAGTAGAACTTGACCGTCGCCGGAGCCATCTTGTCGAGAACCTTGTTCTCTTTGACGAAGTCGGTGAGGTCGACATAGTGACCGCCCTCGGAGGCGGCACCAAGCCATTGCGAGTCGCCGACGACCAGGTCATAGGCGCTGCCCTTGGCGTTGAACTCGGTAAAGGCCTTGGTCTGGAAATCGGCCCACGGGGTGGTTTCCACCGTGATCTTGACGCCGGTTTGCTTCTCGTACTCGTTGCCGAGCTCCTGCAGATAATTTGCGGGATCCCATTCAGCCCAGAAGATGGTGAGTGACTTTTCCTGCGCGTAAACGGACGTTCCGCAGGCAAGCGTTAAGCCGATACCAGCAAGTACGCTGGTCACTAACTTGCGCATAATGATTTCCTCCCTTGTGCGCGTTCTACCTTATCGTGCGAGCCGGCAACGTGGCCGGCCCTGGTAGTTCCTCCCGTGATCGCACCTTTCCGGTTTCGAGCCTCCTCGCCCCGCCGGAAAATGGATCGCAGCCCTCACTTT
>NZ_RZQA01000952.1:0-2227 GCF_004022915.1 Mesorhizobium sp. M7A.F.Ca.US.006.04.2.1 | reverse complement strand
GAGTTCTCCCAACTGACGGGTCTAAATTATGTTCCGCCAATTTTGAGAGGGGTGCTGCTGCCGATGTGCTGGCGCGGCTAATCTCCCAGCAACAGGAGCGGCTTGCTTTGGCTGCTCGTGCCAAATCACCTGCCGCAAGTCGCGCATGTCGACCTGCTGACCGCAAATCGGGCAGGTATAGAAATTGTCGTCCTCGTCGGCTGGCTCGCCGCCGTGCTCCTTGCCGGGAATGGGTGGTCCAAGTCGGATGGCCTCGCCATGGCTATCAAACATTCAATTCGTCTAAAATGGTCCGGAACCATTTTAGCGCACGCTATATTGAATCGCAGTCTTGCGAGGCAGTTCATGCGTTTGAAGTTCATCCGTCCAATGTTTCCCACGCTTGTCGAGGTGCCGCCGACAGGGGACAACTGGATTCACGGAATCAAGTACGATGGCTATCGGACGCAAATCATAATCGAGAACGGCACGGCCCGAGCGATCACGCGAAGGGGCTACGACTGGTCATAGACGTACAAGACGATTGTCGAGGCGGCGGCAACCCTTTCACCCAAGTCGGCAATCATCGACGGCGAGGCAATCGTCCTCAATGGGAAGGGCGTGTCGGATTTCCATTCGCTGCGGTCCGCAATGCGATGGGCGCCGGATCGGATCATCTTCGTCGCCTTCGATCTGTTGCACCTGGACGGGGTCAACTTGCGCCCAGCACCTCTGCTGGAACGTCGGGAAAAGCTGCTCGAACTCGTCGGGCCTGCCAAGGGCGTGATCCAGTACAGTCACCATGTGCATGGCGGCGGGGCCGACTTCTACGCCGCGGTTGATCGCATGGGCCTGGAGGGCATGGTGTCGAAGCGGCCTGACAGCGTTTATCGGTCAGGCGACACCGAAGCGTGGCTGAAAACCAAATGCTACGAGGAAGTCGACTTTGAGGTTGCAGGCGTGCAGCTAAAACCGGGATCGGCACCACTCGCTTTGATGGCGACCCGCGATGCGGAACGCCGCTATGTCGGATCGGCTCACATCGCCCTGAACAAAGCCATGCGAGAACGCCTGTGGGCCAAGGTGCAGGAGGGGAAAGGCACGCCACCGAAGGGAGCCGACAAGCCAGACGCCGAATGGATCAAACCTGGCCTTGTCGGACGAGTGAAGACCCTTAAGCGCGAGGACAAGCTACGCCATGCGACTTTGCAGGCGATCCGTGAGGCGAAATCGTGATGTTACGAACGCCAATGAAGTAGGCCCGCCTGACAGCCCACGTCCTAAAACACACCACCGATGCCTATCCCCCCACTAATGTCTGGTGGGGGGGCTATGGGGCGTTGCGGGACGGCCTGCGCGCGTTTCGCCGCCTTGCGGCTGGGGCCGGTTTGCGAAGGGCCGTTGTCCGACGCGACTTTAGCCGGCTTGGCCTTGACGATGACCGGCTGCTTGCAGATTCTGCCGGAACGCAAAAAGAGATCGCCGAGCAATCCGACGGTCGGCTCGGTCGTGGGTGCGATCTGTTTGGTGTTTTTGTAGTAGTCGGTGAGGGCACGGATGGAGCCTGTGCCCCAATCGCCATCAACTTGCATCCGGTAGCACCCCAGGCGACGAAGTTCGGTCTGAATGCTGCGCGCAAGATCGCCTGCCTTGTCCTTTTCCGCTTCGCCCGCCGAGGCGCCGACAATGAGAGTTTCGAGGCCGGAGACGACGCTCTGGCGAGCGACTGCAACGCTTTCGGTTGAAGACAGATTGGCGACCCGAGTGCCGACCGGCTCCGCTGAACCGCCTGACGGTGCCGGAATCTCGACGGACCGCAGCGTCTGTCCGACGATGAGCACGGCGGTCTGCAGGTCGTTGGAGGCGAGCTCTATCTGCAGCTTCTTCTTGGCGTCTGGATCGGACAGGATGCGCGACAGGCTCGCGCTCAACTGCGCCGGATCGAGCATCTGCTGTTCGGTGAAATAGAATTGTTCACGCAGGTTCGACTGATCCCACGGCACCTGGCGGCCGACGGTGAGCGCCTCGGTCTCGTTGCGGACGCGGATCATCATGTCGGAAATGCTCAAGCCAGGAATTTCGACGTTTTTTAGAAGCGCAGTGGTGAACGGGCTGTTTTCGTCTGTCCCGTCGACGGTGACGTTCCCGGGCTGGGTGGCGAAGGCGACAAACGTGTTTTCGCCGACCTCGACCTGCGCCAGACCGTTGGAGATGTTGGCGCCGCTGCCCAGCGGATTGTTGCGGCAGG
>NZ_RZQA01000951.1:0-2226 GCF_004022915.1 Mesorhizobium sp. M7A.F.Ca.US.006.04.2.1 | reverse complement strand
GGTGTAGACCGTGCCGTCGAACAAAAGACAGGCGGCATCGGTGAGACGCGCGCGTAGCCGCGCATCGATGCGCGCGCAGCCTGGGATATAGAAGACGGAGCCGCGGCTGCCGATGCCGGCAATTCGGACTCCGATCGTGTCACCTGCGTCGGAGCTGAAATTGGCATCCGGATGGTCTCTATCCTCCAGATAGAGTGCTATCTTCCCGGGCACGGCAAAGGGCTCGATCATTACGCCGGTATCGCGGCCTTCTGCGTCGCAGATGGCCAACTCTTTCGCCGGCGGCAGGATGCGCCGCGGCACAAGCGCTGGATCGAGAACGTTGAAAATCGAATTCGCCTCCAGCGTCGCCAGAACCTGCGCCGTTGCATAGATGGCGAAAGGCTGCCGCTCGCGCAGGCTGAGCAGTCCGGCGATATGATCGACGTCGGCATTGGTCAGCACCACAGCGCGAATAGGTGTCGAGCGCAGCGGCGCATCGCCCGCAGGTTGCAATTCAGGTGTTGCAGCGATTTGCTGGCGAATGTCGGGCGAGGCATTGAAAAGAACCCAGCCCAACCCGTCCGCCGAGGCGGCGACACTTGACTGGGTTCGTGGATGCACGCTTGCCATGCCGTTGCGAGCCGCACGACTGAGACGGTAGTTGCAGTTCCATTGCGGAAAGCCGCCGCCCGCCGCCGATCCGATGATCCTCAAATGCATGAAAATGCCCGCGCGCCGGCTTCTCTGACCTGCAGGCAATTTGCAGTCACAAACAACACTCCGCGCGCTTTGCGTGCGTCAAAATCTTTCACGAAAATCCCATGCGGGGAGGGGATGCGCGCCCCTGTCGCCAGGGACGCGCACCTCTGCGGCCTACTTCTTGGGAGTAATTTCAGCAGGCAGATACCGTGAAATTTCGAAGCCAGCGGCAACCTGACACATGGTCGGTTTTTTCCAGTTCTTCTTCATGACATTTCTCCTCTTATACCAGCCCGAAGGGACCGATCCTGTCGTTAGCCAACCATTGCAGGGCACCGACGCAATGGCTCGTCCATCAAGTTTCAAAATGGACAAATGAAACAATAGGTTTTGAAAAATTGAAAACAAACTATCGAGAATAATTGCAGTCCTTATTTCAATTGTTCGTTGCGTAGGGTTTCTTCTCCTCCAGTGGAAGGTTTGCATCTTCCCACCCATCGGCGCCGAGCGGATACCAGATTACTGAACTGTAGCCCCACTGGACGGCCCGTTTCGCCGCATTCCACGACATCCAGCAATTCGTCATGCAGTAGAACAGAATCGCGCGCGACTTGTCCGTCCCGGCCTTGGCCGCGAGGCCTTGGCGAAAATAGCTGGCGGTCTCCTGCGAAATAGCGCCGTATCCCACATTGGCCAGCCATATGCTGCCTGGAATGTCCTTTCTGACCTTGTCTCTCCATATCGTCCCTGCCGGCAAATTGGCCGGTTTGGGCGTGTCCGGCATCACGTCGAAGAAGATCGCCTTTTTCGCTCGCCACAGCGCTTCCGCTTCCACCGTCGTCACCACCCTCGCGCCTTGCAGCGTCCGCGGCACCGGCGCCCGATAGTCGTCCATCCGGAAACCGCTGGGTTCGGCGATGTCGCCAGCCCATGTCGGCTCGGCCAGACCCAGAAGGCTCGCGGCGACCAGCACGAAAATAGTCTCCCTTCCATTCATTGGGTAATCAGGTTGTCGTGTTCGTCGATCAGCGGCACGTTGTAGCTCAGCAGGATCCTGGTGATCTCCGCCTGGTTTTCCCTGATCACCCGGTTGAGCGTCCGCTTCCATTCCTGGTCCGACGGACGTACGCCCATGGTGATGCGGTAAGACATGCGCGAGCCGGTTTTTTCCTTCACCAGTGGAACGATCGTCACATCAGCTCCGAGTTCCTTGGCGTAGTAACCTGCCATCGGTCCCCACAGCACCGCCGCATCGATCTTGTGTGCCAGCATGTCCTTGATCATGACCTCCCCCATTGATGGGGTGACGCGCGTATCCACCGCAAGCGGATAGATCTTGGCGGTCCGTAGAAGCTTGTTGGCGGCCATGTTGGCGGTTGGCGGCGTGCTTTCAACGACGCCGATCGTTTTGCCTGTGAGTCTGGGATCCTCGATCGTTTCCACGCCTTCCATATCGTGGCTTTTCGGATGCACCAGCACATAGGCGGAGCGATAGTAGGCGTTGGTGTTCTGCACCAGCTCATCGCCTTGGGCATAGCCCATGAT
>NZ_RZQA01000950.1:0-2240 GCF_004022915.1 Mesorhizobium sp. M7A.F.Ca.US.006.04.2.1 | reverse complement strand
ATACATGGCAGGCGCATTCAACCGGCATCGAACGGCAGGCAGGAAATATCTTTCAGCCGCTGCAACGCTCCAGGGGAGACAACGATGTCAATGCTCGAAAGCCTGAGCCGCTATGGCACCGCCATCAGACAAGCCCATGACCGCAGCAAGGCGCGGCGCCTGCTGAACAGCCTGCCGCCCGAAATCCAGAAGGACATCGGCTGGCCGGTGTCGCCGCGATCCAGTGAAAGGGCATCCCTCAGCAACGCTATCTGGAGCGCCGCGCGCTGATGACCTTCGCCGACAAATGCAAATTGCTCGGCATGCGCCGGGAACCTCGCATGTCCCCGGCGACCACCAGCAACCGGCTGCGAGCCGCACTTTTACCGCGTCGCTGACCACTGCGGCGCGGATCAAACCGCCGTGTAGACGCGGGCGCAAATCTTGACATTTTCAGCCACGGCACAATCTTTCGATCTAGGGGGTTCTCTTAGTCGGCTTTGGCCGAAGTTCGTGTATTCGCATGCCAAGTTTGAAAAGCCATGTCGTGTCTTTTGTCTTGCGGCACAGCCGTAAGCAGGCATTTGCCAGTCCGGAAAATCTGCAGCGCTGGATCGCGGCCGCGCGCAAGACCGAGAACCACCGGCCGCCCGCCTCGCTACACCAGCGTCTCGACATCGAGATGCATACGGTCGATGGCTTCCCCGTATACGAAATCCCACCCAAGTCCGGCGAACAGAAGCGGATTCTCTACTTGCACGGCGGCGCCTATGTCTTTGAAATCACGCCCTATCATTGGCACCTGATTGCCGACATGGCGGATCGGTTGGGCTACGCAATCACGGTGCCGATCTATCCAATCGCTCCCGAACATGATTTCCACGCCATGTTCGGAATGGTTGGCGATGTTTACCGGCAGATGCTCGCCGAGACGGAGGCCGAGGACATCGTCTTCATGGGCGATTCCGCCGGCGGCAACATGGCTGTGGTGCTGACCATGATGGCCGCCGAAGAAGGACTGTCCCTGCCGTCACGACATGTGCTCATTTCGCCGGGTCTCGACGTGTCGCTCACCAATCCCGCAGTGTTCGAGGCGGAACGCAACGACCCTTGGCTGGGCATAGCTGGCGGACGAGAGGCGATTCGTCTGTACAGTGCCGGCATCGATCCCAGCGACTGGCATATCAGCCCGGTCTATGGAGATCTGTCAGTGCTGCCAAGAACACTGCTTTTGACAGGCTCGCGCGATCTTTTGACGCCCGACAATCTGATCTTCGCGGAAAAAGCCCGCGCCGCCGGCGTTGAAATCGATCTTGTCTATGAGGAAGGCATGTTCCACGTCTGGCCGCTGATCGACATGCCGGAGGCCCGGCGCGCCCGCGAGCGCATCGTCGAATTTCTCGGGGAGAGCCGGATCGTGCAAGACACGAGAGTAAGGCCTGAACAGCGCCCCGCCGAAGCGGCGGAGTAGCTCTATATTGTCGTCCTTACCAGCCGGTCAGAACTTGCCGGTTTCCCGGAACACTTCGAAGGTCGCGCGGATGTGGTCGGCGACGGCCTTGACCGGCGCGCTGGCGTCCGGCGCCACCACCATCGCCAGATTGTAGGTGCCGATGTCGGGCATGCCGTCCTTCGGGCAGAGTTCGACCATGTCGTTGCCGAGAAACGACTTCGGCAGCGGCGCCACGGCGAGATCGGACATGATCGCGGCGCGCTGGCCGGCTGTGTGCGCGCTCATATAGGCGATGCGGTAGTTGCGGCCCTCGCGGCCAAGCGCATCGAGCGCTCCGGCGCGCCAGGCGCAGCCCTCTTCCCAAAGCGACACCGGCAAGGGCTCGCGCAAATGCGCGCAGCCACCCTTGGCGCCGGCCCAGACAATCGGCTCGGTCAGCAGCACCTCGGCGCCGAGCGCGCTGGTCTTGTAGGAATTGGTCAGCAGCGTGATGTCGAGCGCCCGGTCGTCCATGCGCCGGCGCAGATTGCTGCTCTGGTCGATAGTGACGTCGACGGCGATCGACGGATGCGACTGCGCGAAACGCTTCAGCACATGCGGCAGCACGCGCTCGCCGTAATCGTCCGGCGAACCAAGCCGCACGACACCGACAATCTCGGGAATGATGAACTTCGACACCACCTCGCGGTTGATCGACAGCAGCCGGCGGGCATAGCCGAGCAGCATCTCGCCGTCCGTGGTCAGCGACACCGAGCGGGCGTCGCGCGCGAACACGGAGCGGCCGAGAATGTCCTCCAGCTTCTTGATC
>NZ_RZQA01000094.1:0-11455 GCF_004022915.1 Mesorhizobium sp. M7A.F.Ca.US.006.04.2.1 | reverse complement strand
GGCGTTCAACGCAACGCTGGAGCGTGACGGCATCCGCACCATCGGCCAGCTGCAGCAGATGGATCGCGGCGATCTCATGCGCCGCTACGGCACGATGGGCGACCGGCTCTACCACCTTTCGCGCGGCGAGGATGTCCGCCGCGTCGATCCCGATCAGGATGCCAAGAGCGTATCGGCCGAAACCACCTTCGATACCGACATCGCGTCGCTGGAAGAGCTGGTGGCGGTGCTGAGGGGGCTTTCGGAAAAGGTTTCGGCACGGCTGAAAAAGTCAGGCATTGCCGGGCGCACCGTGGTGCTGAAACTGAAGAGCCAGGATTTCAAGCTGCGCACGCGCAATCGCCAGCTCGGCGACCCGACCCGGCTCGCCGACCGCATCTTTCAGACTGGGGTGGAGCTTCTGCGCAAGGAAACCGACGGCACGAAGTATCGGCTGCTCGGCATCGGCGTCAGCGACCTCTCGGACGACGACAAGGCCGACCCGCCCGATCTGGTCGACATCCAGTCGCGCAAGCGCGCCATGGCTGAAGGCGCCATCGATGCCTTGCGCGACAAGTTCGGCCGCAAGGCGGTGGAAACCGGCTACACATTCGGCAAGGGCCGCGATGCCCATCCTCCGGAGCCGCTCGAGGACTAGGTGCGCTGCAAGTCTATCCTGCTCGTCACCACGCTCTTGCCGGTTTTCGGGTCGGTGTCGATGACGGTCAGCCGCATGCCGTTCTCGCCGCGTTTCTCGACCTTCATCTGCGCCCTTCGGTCGCCATTGACCTCCTTGGCCCAGCGAATGCCCAGGTTGATCGCATTGCCCGAACGGCGGCCGTTGAGTTGCGCCGGTCCCGTGCGAGAGCCAACATAGGTGCCGCTGTATTTGGCACCTGTAACTTTCAGATTGGCGCTGATGGCCCGCGACACCACAATGAGACCGCGGCAATTTCCATCCAGCGATAGCGAGGTTGAGGTCGCATTCGACTTGAAGCTGCACGATACGGTGACGTTCGGAGCATCCGTGGTTACCTGGACAGTGCCCTTGCCGGCGAAATTGCCCTTGAACGACTGAAGAAATTGGGTCTCGTCGGCATGTGCTGCGCCTGCCGCAACCAATAGACCGCCGGTAAGCGCGAATTGCGCGAAGGATCTCATCGAAGCTCTCCTTGTCGTTTTCGAAAAAAGGCGGGGCGGTCCACGAGCACGGCTGACCATCGGGACTCAACGCCACCTACCGTTTCAGGTTCCGTCCGCCACATGACTGTTTTACAACATCGGGCCAGTCGCGACTGGCCCAGAAGAATGCCTTGGCTAGCGGTTGCGGCAGAGGTGCTGGCCTGCGACATAGCGCGAATGGCACCCACCCCCTCGATCCCCAAGGCCGCGTTCTGGATGGCGCTGTCTATCGCCTCGTTCCTTGGCATGACGGTCGCCGGCCGGGCCACGACAGCGGAGCTCAACGTCTTCCAAGTGCTGGAGTTGCGCTCCGTGATCGGCTTCTTCATCCTGCTGCCGCTGGTGATGATGAGTGGCGGCTTTCAAGCCATGCGCACGCAGCGCCCGGTTGCCCATATCGCCCGCAACGTCATCCATTACACGGGCCAGGCGGCATGGCTCTACGCCCTCACCTTGATTCCGCTGGCCGTGTTGATCTCGATCGAATTCACCACTCCGATCTGGACAGCTATCCTGGCGGTGATCTTTCTGGGCGAAAGGCTGAACCGGCCCAAGTTGGCAGCGATCGCGCTGGGGCTGATCGGCGTGGTGATCATCGTGCGCCCCGGTGTCGGCTCGGTCGATCCTGGACATCTCGTCGTGCTGGGCGCCGCGGCCTGCTTCGGCATCTCGGTGGTCACCGTCAAGTCGCTGACCCGGACGGACAGCGTCGTACGCATCATCTGCTGGATGCTGATTGTCCAGTCGGTGGTCGGTCTCATCCCGGCGCTCTATACGTGGCGCAACCCGCCACTGGAGCTATGGCCATGGATCGTGCTGATCGCCTTCACCGGCATGTCGTCGCATTTCTGCATGGCCCGCGCGCTTGGCTATGCCGACGCGACCATCGTCTCGCCGATGGATTTTCTACGCGTGCCGCTATCGGCACTGATCGGCTGGCTGCTCTATAGCGAGCAGATCGACGCCTTCACCGCCGGCGGCGCGCTGCTGATCCTGATGGGCAATCTGCTCAATCTGCAGCGCAGGCAGATAAAGCCGGCCGAAGTGGCGGCGTCGTAGTCCCGCCGGCCGTCAGTTCCCTTCGTCGGGTATGTTGAGAAGATGGCCGCAGGCCTTGCAATGGACGGCGTCCGGCTCGTGCCGCCGCAAGCCGCACTGCGGACAGGGAAACAACACCTTGGCTGGCCGGAAGATCGCCTGAGCCAGTCTGACAAACAGCGATATGCCGATGATCATGGTGACGATTGCCGTCAGCTTGCCGGCCATGCCCGGCAGCACGATGTCGCCGAAGCCGGTCGTCGTCACCGTGGCGACAGTGAAATAAAGCGCGTCGATATAGTTTTCCAGGCCAGCGCCAGTGCGAAAGAAGAACGTGTAGACGAAGCCGGTGATGACGAACAGGAAGGTCAAAAGGTTGATGACCGCGTGGCTGGCCTCTCGCCACGGCCGCAGTCCTCGCATCTCGAAATGCCGCCAGAGCGAACCGCTGCGTGACAGCGACCACAGCCGCAGGATGCGCAGGAAGGCGAGATTGGCGAACGCCGTTGGCATCAGCAGCGTCAAGAGGATGAAGACATCGACCCACGACGTCGGCTGCTTCATCAGCCGCAGCATGTTCTTGGAGGCAAGCAGGCGGGCAGCGAGGTCCGCGGCAACCAGCGCGGCCGCCGAATAGTCGAGCCAGAGGAATGACGGCTTGTCCTGGAGAACCGGCGTCGCGATGAAGAAGGCGATGATGGCGAGGTCGATGACGACGGCCACCAGTTGGAACCGGAAAGCGGCCGGCGTGCGCCCATGATAAAGCCTGCGCAACCGGTCACGCAGCCGCGCCAAGACCGAAACCGCCTGCGACCCATTCCTCTGCGCCGGCTTCATGCTGACTGCGCCGGCGTTGGCCGCAGCGACCGCCCGGCTGATTGCCGCGCCCCGAAAAGAGCGGGGGTCACACCAATTCCACTTCGACCACGCCCGGCACCGCGCGCATCGCCGAGGCGATCTGCGGCGAGATACGGTAGCGGTTCGGCAGCTCTATCTCGATTTCCCCCTCGCCTTCTTCCTTGATCAGCACGAAACTGACCTGGCCTTCGCCCCTGACGGTCAGTTGGCCGGCCAGCGTGTTGATCGGCGTGGCGTTGCGCACGAAGATACGCAGCGCCTTCTGGATGCGACTTGCCTCATCCTCCAGCGACTGCACCGAGTTGATGCGCAGATTGACGCCTTCCGGCCTGTCCTCGGCCGCAACGGTGATGACGACGGAGCGGCCGGCCTCGAGCAGGTCGCGATACTGTGCCAGTCCTTCCGAAAACAGCACGGCTTCGTACTGGCCTGACGTATCCGAAAAGGCGATGACGCCCATCTTGTTGCCGGTGCGCGTCTTGCGTTCCTGCTTGGATGTCACCGTGCCGGCCAGGCGGCCGGCGGCGGCACCGCGTTTGACGGCCGCCGAGAACTCGGCCCACGTTTGCACCCGCATCTTCTGCAGGGCCGCCTTGTACTCGTCGAGCGGGTGGGCCGAGAGGTAAAAGCCGACCACCTGGAATTCACGGTGCAGCCGGTCGGCGGCGAGCCACGGCTCTGTCGCCGGCAGATTGAGTGCCTGCGACTGGGCGCCGAGCGAGGCGCCGAAGATGTCGTGCTGTCCGGAAACCGCGTTCTGCTGCGCCAGCGACGCCAGCCCCATCATGCGCTCCACGCCCGCCATCATCGACGCGCGGTCGTGGCCGAAGCAGTCGAGCGCGCCGGCCATGATCAGGCTTTCGAAGACGCGCTTGCCGACGATCTTGGGATCGACCCGCTCGCAGAAATCGGCGAGGTTCTTGAACGGCTTTTCGCCACGCTGGGCAACGATGTGCTCGACCGCCGCGTCGCCGACGCCCTTGAGCGCTGCCAGCGAATAGTAGATGCGGTTCTCGCCGACCTCGAAGGGGCGAAAGCTCGATGTCACCGACGGCGCGAGAACCTCGATGCCGAGGCGCAGCGCGTCCTGGCGGAAATCGGCGAGCTTGTCGGTGTTGCCCATGTCGAGCGTCATCGACGCCGCCAGGAACTCGACCGGATAATGCGCCTTGAGATAGGCGGTCTGGTATGAAACCACCGCATAGGCGGCGGCGTGCGATTTGTTGAAACCATAGTCGGCGAACTTGGCCAGCAGGTCGAAAATGAAGTCGGCTTGCGGCTTGCCGACGCCACGCTCGACCGCGCCGGAGACGAAGCGCTCGCGCTGCTTGTCCATCTCGGCGCGAATCTTCTTGCCCATGGCGCGGCGCAGCAGATCGGCTTCGCCGAGCGAGTAGCCCGACAGCTCCTGCGCGATCTGCATCACCTGTTCCTGGTAGACGATGACGCCTTGCGTCTCCTTCACCAGATGGTCGATCTTGGGATGGATCGAGGCCATCTCCTCCTCGCCATGCTTGCGGGCGTTGTAGGTCGGGATGTTTTCCATCGGGCCGGGTCGATACAGTGCGACCAGCGCGATGATGTCCTCGATGCAGTCGGGCCGCATGCCGATCAGCGCCTTGCGCATGCCGGCACTTTCCACCTGGAACACGCCGACCACTTCGCCGCGCGACAGCATGGCGTAGGTCTCGGGATCGTCGAGCGGGATGGTTGCCAGGTCGATCTCGATGCCGCGCCGGCGGATCAGCTTCACCGCCGTCTCCAGCACGGTCAGCGTCTTCAGGCCGAGGAAGTCGAACTTCACCAGTCCGGCCTGCTCGACATATTTCATGTTGAACTGGGTGACGGGCATGTCCGAGCGCGGATCGCGGTACATCGGCACCAGCTCCGACAGCGGCCGGTCGCCGATGACGATGCCGGCGGCGTGCGTCGAGGCATGGCGGTAGAGGCCTTCCAGCTTCTGCGCCATGTCGAGCAGCGTCTGGACGATCGGCTCCCTCTCGGCCTCTTCGGCAAAGCGCGGCTCGTTGGCGATGGCGTCGGCGAGCTTGACCGGATTGGCCGGGTTCTGCGGCACCATCTTGGAGAGCTTGTCGACCTGGCCATAGGGCATCTGCAGGACGCGGCCGACGTCGCGCAGCACGGCGCGCGCCTGCAGCGTACCGAAGGTGATGATCTGGCCGACCTGGTCGCGGCCGTATTTCTGCTGGACGTAGCGGATGACCTCCTCGCGCCTATCCTGGCAGAAGTCGATGTCGAAGTCGGGCATCGACACGCGGTCGGGATTGAGAAAGCGCTCGAACAGCAGCGAGAAGCGCAGCGGATCAATGTCGGTGATGGTGGTCGAATAGGCGACCAGCGAGCCTGCGCCCGAACCGCGGCCAGGCCCGACCGGAATGCCTTGCGCCTTGGCCCATTTGATGAAGTCGGCAACGATCAGGAAGTAGCCGGGAAACTTCATCTTGGTGATGATGCCAAGCTCGAAGTTCAACCGCTCGCGGTATTGCTCGACCGTATAGCCCGCGGTCGGGCCATGCATGGCAAGGCGCGCGTCGAGCCCCTCATGGGCCTGGCGGGCCAGTTCGTCGGCTTCCGCCTGCACGGCGGCGTCATTGTCTGCGACATCGCCGCCGGTGAAGCGCGGCAGGATCGGATTGCGGTTCTTCGGGTAATAGGAGCAGCGCAGCGCGATCTCGACAGTGTTGTCGATCGCCTCCGGCAGGTCGGCAAAGAGCCTTGCCATATCGGCCTGGCTGCGCAGGAAATTGTCGGGCGACAGCCGGCGGCGGTTGTCAGCGGCAACGACCGATCCCTCGGCAATGGCAATCAGCGCGTCATGTGCATCATAGTCGTCGCGAGAGGAAAAGAACGCCTCGTTGGTGGCGACCAGCGGCAGTTCATGGGCATAGGCCAGATCGATCGAGGATTTTTCGATCACGCGATCATAACCGGAAACCCGGTCAAGCTCGACATAGAGCCGGTCGCCGAACATCTCCTTGAGGGTCAAAAGCCGGGCTTCGGCCAGATCGCGGCGATCTTCCTTGAGCGCGGTGCCGATCGGTCCGCGCGGTCCGCCGCTGAGGCAGATCAACCCGTCACAATAGCCTTCCATCATTTCGGTGGTCAGGTGCACGGCTTCGCCCGGCGGCGTTTCGAGGTAGACGCGGCTGACCAGCCTGACCAGATTGGAATAGCCCGCCTCGGTCGCGGCAAGCAGGACGACCGGCCGCATATCGGGACCTTGCCGTCGGCGGTCGCGCTGGCCATCGCTGTTTTCGCCGGAAAAGGCGAGCGCCGTCTGGCAGCCGATGATCGGCTGGATGCCGTCCTTCACCGCCTTCTGCGCGAATTCGAGCGCGCCGAACAGGTTGTTGGTGTCGGTAACGGCGATGGCCGGGGCTTCGTCCTTGACCGCATGAGCCACCACCTTGCCGATCTGCAAGGCGCCTTCCAGCAGCGAATAGGCCGAATGCACGCGCAAATGGACGAAGGGCCGCGCCGGGGCCTCCGGCCGCGCCGCAGCAATCGCCGCTTCTCGCTTCAAGGGATCGCGGGGGAGTTTTTCGTCGGCCATGGTGCTGCGTGAAGGTCCTTGAGTCGATGGAGATGTATTGTCCGGGACCGCGCCATGCCAGTCCAGCACAAACCACTGCTGATCACAGGCTGCCTGCCCGGCTAGCCCTAAGCAAACTCCATGATCACGGCGTCGACAGCCAGGCTGTCGCCCGGCTTGGCGTTGAGTTTGGAGACGACAAGGTCGCGTTCGGCACGCAGCACGTTTTCCATCTTCATCGCTTCGACCACAGCCAATGTCTCGCCTGCCTTGACCTCCTGGCCTTCGGCAACGGCAATCGACACGACAAGGCCGGGCATCGGGCAAAGCAGCAGCTTCGACGTGTCCGGCGCCACCTTTTCGGGCATCAGCCTTTCCAGTTCGGCGGTGCGCGGCAGCATGGCGCGCGCGGTCACCGACATGCCTTTCCAGGCGATGCGAAAGCCATTGGCGACCGGCCTGACCTGAGCCGTAACCTTGCGCTTGCCGACCGTACCGCGCCAGACCAGATCGCCCGGCCGCCAGTCGGATGCAACGGTCAGCGCCTTGCCGCCCGCGATCGACAGATCGACTTCCATCGGAATGGAAATCATGCCCTCGATGATGGACGCCGACAGATAGTCATCATCGATCTTCACGACCCAGTCGCGCTTCAGCGCTCCCGAATGCGGCGCCAGGCGCCCGCCCAGCCGGTCAAGCCGATCACGTCGCAGCAGTTCCACTGCGGTCGCGATCGACGCCAGCACCGCTTTCTCGTCGTCGTTCGGCACGACCGGCGCGAAACCGTCGGGATATTCCTCCGATATGAAAGCGGTCGATATCCGCCCTTCCCGCCAACGCTGATGCTGCATCAAGGCAGCCAGGAACGGAATGTTGTGCTCGATTCCGTCGACGACGAAGCTGTCGAGCGCTTCCGACATGGCATCGATGGCTTCCAGACGCGTCGGCGCCCAGGTGCACAGCTTGGCCAGCATCGGATCGTAGAACATCGAGATTTCGGAGCCTTCGGTGACGCCGGTGTCGTTGCGGATGACGACATCGCCGAATTGTCCTTCCTCCGGCGGCCGGTAGCGCGTCAGCCGGCCGATCGAAGGCAGGAAATTGCGGTAAGGGTCTTCGGCATAGAGCCGGCTTTCCACCGCCCAGCCGTTCAGCTCGATGTCGCTTTGCTTCAGGCCAAGCTTTTCGCCGGCGGCGACGCGGATCATCTGCTCGACCAGATCGATGCCGGTGATGAGCTCCGTCACCGGGTGCTCGACCTGCAATCGTGTATTCATTTCAAGGAAATAGAAGTTCTTGTCCTTGTCGACGATGAATTCGACCGTGCCGGCGCTCTGGTAGTCGACGGCCTTGGCCAGCGCCACAGACTGCTCGCCCATGGTCTTGCGTGTCGCTGCGTCCAGGAATGGCGACGGCGCCTCTTCGGCGACCTTCTGGTTGCGTCGCTGGATCGAGCATTCGCGCTCGCCGAGATAGAGCGCGTTGCCATGCGCGTCGGCCAGCACCTGGATTTCGATGTGGCGCGGATCGACGACGAATTTCTCGATGAAGAGACGATCGTCGCCGAACGAACTCTTGGCTTCCGAGCGCGCGCGGTCGAAGCCATCGCGCACTTCGGCTTCGCTCCAGGCGATGCGCATGCCCTTGCCGCCGCCGCCGGCCGAAGCCTTGATCATCACGGGATAGCCAATTTCGCCGGCGATCTTTTCGGCATGGTCGGCATTCTCGATGACGCCGAGCCAGCCGGGCACGGTGGAAACCTTGGCGGCGTTGGCGAACTTCTTCGATTCGATCTTGTCGCCCATCGCCTTGATCGCCTTGGGCTTCGGGCCGATGAAAATGATGCCTTCCGCTTCCAGCGCCTCACAGAAGGCCGCCCGCTCGGACAGGAATCCGTAGCCGGGGTGCACGGCCTGGGCTCCCGTCTCCTTGCACGCGGCGATGATCTTTTCAGGGACGAGATAGCTCAGCGCGGCTGGCGAAGGCCCGATATGCACCGCCTCGTCGGCCATCTCGACATGCACGGCGTCGCGATCGGCATCGGAATAGACCGCGACCGTGGCAATGCCCATCTTGCGCGCCGTCTTGATGACGCGGCAGGCAATTTCGCCGCGATTGGCGATCAGGATCTTGGTGAACATGCGAAATGTCATCCCTCGGGTCGGCCGTTCCTTTTATGGCCTGTGCTTGCAGGGTCAAGCCGACCATGCAATTCACTGCCTTTCAATCGACTTGCGATTCCAATTCATCGCTGTGGCCCAGTCGGGGAGCCAGCTGCCAGTTGATCGTGTCGGCAAAACCTGAAACCTTGGAAAAATTCGCATTGGAGGACGCCTGATGAAAACCCGCGCCGCTGTCGCTGTCGCCGCCGGAAAGCCGCTGGAGATCATGGAGGTCGACCTCGAGGGCCCGCGCGAGGGCGAAGTGCTGGTCGAGATCAAGGCGACAGGTATTTGCCACACCGACGAATTCACACTGTCGGGCGCCGATCCGGAAGGTCTGTTTCCGGCCATCCTCGGCCATGAGGGCGCCGGCGTCGTCGTCGATGTCGGCAAGGGTGTCACCTCGCTCAAGAAGGGCGACCACGTCATCCCGCTCTATACGCCCGAATGCCGCCAGTGCCCGTCCTGCCTGTCGAGGAAGACGAACCTCTGCACGGCGATCCGCGCCACGCAGGGCCAGGGCCTTATGCCCGATGGTTCATCGCGCTTCTCGATCGGCAAGGACAAGATCTTTCACTATATGGGCTGCTCGACCTTCTCCAACTTCACCGTGCTGCCCGAGATCGCGCTGGCCAAGGTCAATCCCGACGCGCCCTTCGACAAGATCTGCTACATCGGCTGCGGCGTCACCACCGGCATCGGTGCCGTGATCAACACCGCCAAGGTCGAGATCGGCGCCACCGCGGTCGTCTTCGGCCTCGGCGGCATCGGCCTCAACGTCATCCAGGGCCTGAAACTTGCCGGCGCCGACATGATCATCGGCGTCGATTTGAACAACGACAAGAAGGAGTGGGGCGAGCGCTTCGGCATGACGCATTTCGTCAATCCGAAGGAGATCGACGGCGATGTCGTGCCCTACCTCGTCAACATGACCAAGCGTGGCGCCGACCAGATCGGCGGCGCCGACTACACATTCGACTGCACGGGCAGCACCAAGGTCATGCGTCAGGCGCTGGAAGCCTCGCATCGCGGCTGGGGCAAGTCGGTGGTCATCGGCGTTGCCGGCGCCGGCCAGGAGATCTCGACTAGGCCGTTCCAGCTGGTCACCGGCCGCACCTGGATGGGCACCGCCTTCGGCGGCGCGCGCGGCCGCACCGATGTGCCGAAGATCGTCGACTGGTACATGGACGGCAAGATCCAGATCGACCCGATGATCACCCACACGCTCAAGCTTGAGGACATCAACAAGGGTTTCGATCTCATGCATGAGGGCAAATCGATCAGAAGCGTCGTGGTTTACTGACCGGCTCACACGACACGCCCGCGTCGAAGGCTCTGTGTTCCCAAAATACCGTGCCTCCCCGACATCGGGCGTTGGGCCGGCGGCGCGACTGACATTCCGGATGTCCGCGCCGCCGGTCGGTTCGACCCCACCTGATCCGCCCGGGTTGCCGCGATCATGGTCGATGCCGTAGACACCGGCCCATTGGCGTTTGAAATCCGTGGAGAGGGAATATGCCGGAACCCATGAAGACCATCTCCCAGGCAAAATCCCTTGGCGGAGTGCAGGGCATCTATTCGCACCTGTCGACGAGTTGCTGCTGCGACATGACGTTTGCCGTTTTCGTGCCTCCACAGGCCCGGGAAACGCCTCGCCCCGTGGTGTGGTATTTGTCGGGACTGACCTGCACCCATCAAAATGTCATGGACAAAGGCGAATACAGGCGCATGGCCGCCGAACTTGGCCTGATCGTCGTCTGTCCAGACACCAGTCCGCGCGGCGCCGACATCCCTGATGACAAGGACAATTGGCAGTTTGGCGGCGGCGCCGGCTTTTATCTTGATGCAACGCAGGAGCCTTATGCGAAGAACTACCGGATGTATTCCTACCTCGTCGAGGAACTACCCACGCTGATCGCCGCTAATTTTCCGGCAGACATGTCGCGCCAAGCCATAACGGGCCATTCGATGGGCGGACACGGCGCGCTGACGATTGCTTTGAAAAACCCGCAGCGGTTCAGGAGTTGCTCGGCATTTGCGCCGATCGTGCAGCCAAGCGCTGCCGGCTGGTCAAGGCCGGCTTTCGAAAAATATCTCGGCACGGATGAGGCCTCGTGGCGGGCCTACGACGCTACTTCGCTTGTTGAAGACGGGCGCCGCTTCCCGGAATTTCTCGTCGATCAGGGAACATCGGACGGGTTCCTGAATGACGGGCTGAGACCCTGGCTTTTGGAGGCGGCCTGCGCCAAAGCCGGCATTCCGCTGACGTTGCGCATGCAGGACGGATACGACCATTCGTATTTCTTCATTTCGACATTCATGGACGACCATTTGAGATGGCATGCGGAACGGCTTGCATAGGTCGAGGTCCGAGCGATGCAATCGGATTAATCCTCGTCCAAGCGAGGAACGCGTTACTCTTTCTCGTCTCTACCGGGGCGAGGAACACGATGGCGCCGCATTGAAATTATTGAACAATTTCAACAGGAAGCGCTACCAACGCGTATAAATTTTTAGCCATTTCAATGGTTTAACTGGATTTTGGTAGCGGGAGAGGGACTTGAACCCCCGACCCCAGGATTATGATTCCCGTGCTCTAACCAACTGAGCTACCCCGCCAGGGCGGCGAAAGACCCGAAATCCGCCTCAAATCGAAAGGCATGTCGGGGGCGTTCGCAAAGGT
>NZ_RZQA01000949.1:0-2248 GCF_004022915.1 Mesorhizobium sp. M7A.F.Ca.US.006.04.2.1 | reverse complement strand
GGGTGTAGACCTTGCTCGTCTCGGTGCCGTCGCTGCCGGTGTCCTCGATGATGATGCCGCGGTTGACCCAGTCATCGACAACCGCTTGCGGCAGCTTCGCCAGCGCCGCCTTCGCCGCATCGCCGAAAGGATAGAACGGCACGTTTTGCGCCTTCAGTTCAGCGCTGATGTCGATGCCGAGCGCCAACACCTTCTGCTCGAGCTGCGGCTTTGCGGCGACACCGTCGATCGTCACCTCGAAACCGAGGAAATTATCGCTCTGATTTTCAGGAATCGCCGGGATTTCTTCGGGATTGCCCGATATGTCGGGCATCGGGAAGGCGACGATGGCCTGGACATCCTGATCGGTGTTGTTGTGGAAGACATAGTCGACCGTGACCCTTTCCGGCGAGATGAAAAGGTCCTCGCTTTGCATCGCCACGGCATCGCTGCGCGACAGGATCAGGCCGCCGGTGCCAAGTTCGGCAACCGAATCATTGGCGAAAGCGGGTACGGACGACAAGGCCAGCACGGCGGTCAGAACATATCGCAACATGGAAGCCCCCTCGGCTGGAATGCCTGCAGGACCCTAGCCGTTTCAATGTGGCGTTCAAAGCCCTTCCGTATCCGCGGACGAACCAAAGGGAGCTGGACTGCGGTCTGGACACGCGCCTGCGCGGTCTGGACACGCGCCTGCGCGGTCTGGACACGCGCCTGCGCGGTCTGGACACGCGCCTGCGCGGTCTGGACTAACGGGTTCCGATCGGGCAGGAGTTCGCCCATGCGCAAGCTTCTCGTCATCGGCATCGGCGCCGGCAATCCCGACCACATGACCGTTCAGGCCATATCAGGCCTGAACCAGGCGGATGTGCTGTTCATTCCCGACAAGGGCGCGAAAAAAAATGAATTGGCCGAACTGCGCCGTCAGATCTGCGACCGCTTCGTCACCAATCCGAAGTCGCGGCGCGTCGAATTCGACGTGCCGGTGCGCGACCTCCCGGTAGAAGATGGTCCGGCGCCCTCCTACCGCTCGACCGTCGATGACTGGCATCAAGCCATCGCCGCCATTTACGAAGGCCTGATCCGCGACGAGATTGCAGGCGACGGCTGCGGCGCCTTCCTGATCTGGGGCGACCCTTCGCTCTATGACAGCGCGTTGCGCATCCTTGAGCGCGTGCGCCTGCGAGGCGATGTGGCGTTCGAGCTTGAGGTCATCCCCGGCATCACCGCCGTCCAGGCACTTGCCGCCAGCCACAAGATGGCGCTGAACCGCATCGGCGATTCCGTCCTCATTACCACCGGCCGCCGCCTGACCGAAGAAGGCATGCCGGACAATGCCGGCAGCGCGGTCGTCCTGCTGGACGGCAAATGCGCCTTCAACACGCTGGCCGACAAGGATGTCGTCATCCATTGGGGCGCCTACCTCGGAACGGAAGACGAGATCACTCTCTCCGGCAGGATCGGTGACATCGGCGCAAAGATCGAAAAAGTTCGAGAGGAAGCCCGTCGGCGGAAGGGCTGGATCATGGACAGCTATTTGCTGCGCAAGCCCTAATAGGAAGGCAATAGGGGAGTAAGGCAATAGGGCAGTAGGTGAATGACGTTTTGTGTTGGAAGACAGCACGCGAATGCCGCCCTACTGCCCTACTGCCCTACTGCCCTACTGCCCTACTGCCCTACTGCCCTACTGCCCTACTGCCCTACTGCCCTACTCCCTCACCCAGCCTCAATCTCCGCCTGCAACGCCTCCATATGCGTCGCTGCCGCGGCCGCCGCCGCGCGCTCGATGGCGCGGAAGCGGCTGACCACTGCCAGGCCGACCGCCGTCAACTGTGCGCCGCCGCCCTTGCGGCCGCCGGTCTGTGCCGCCACCAGCGGCTTGCCGAATACCCGGTTCATGTCCTCGACCAGGTCCCAGGCGTGCTTATAGGACATCTCCATGCCGCGCGCGGCGGCCGAGATGGAGCCGAAGGCGGCGATCTGTTCCAGGAGTTCGATCTTGCCCGGCCCGACGCGCCCGTCGGGATCGAGATTTATCCGCAAGCTCAGCGACGGCATCTTTGCTCTCCGCGGTCACATCCCAACGTCATACTAGAAGCTCCCTGGCGAAACCGCTATTCCAAAAAGACATAGCGGGATCATCCATCCGTCTCGGCGGGCAGGCCGGCGCCGGTGTTCGCCCGCTCGAAGCTCACCGTCTTGATCACCGCGAAAACCTTTCCGCCAAGATGAAGCTTCAGCGCCTGCCGCGACCGTTCGGTGATTCGGG
>NZ_RZQA01000948.1:0-2256 GCF_004022915.1 Mesorhizobium sp. M7A.F.Ca.US.006.04.2.1 | reverse complement strand
GGATTGCCGAGCGCTTCAAGCTGCGCGGCTGCTTTTTCGAGTTTCATGGAAATAAGCTACGCGGCACTTTTCGCGCCGTCAACCCAATTTCAAAAATATGGAAATAGCATCAGCCGGCGCGCTTGCCCGAGGCGTAAATGACCACCTCGCCATCCTCCTTGGTGAACGTGCCGATGTCCGGATTGGGCAGAATGTCCAGCACCTTTTCCGACGGCCGCGCCAGCACGACGCCGAGCGGACTGACCACGATCGGCCGGTTGATCAGGATCGGATGTGCCAGCATGAAATCGAGGATCTGCTGGTCGGACCATTTCGGGTCGGCAAGGCCGAGTTCGGCATAGGGTGTGCCCTTCTCGCGCAGCAGGTCGCGCGGTGTGATGCCCATCGCCGCGATCAGGTCGACCAACCTTTCGCGCGATGGCGGCGTCTTCAGATATTCGATCACCTCCGGCTCCTCACCCGACTGGCGGATCATGGCCAACGTGTTGCGCGACGTGCCGCAACTGGGATTGTGGTAGATGGTGATGGTCATTTCGGGGTCCTCTCAGCCGACATGGTATTCCGGACGGCGCCGCCCATCTCGTACCAGCCCTTGCTGCGGTTCACGATCCACACCACCGACAGCATGACCGGAACCTCGATGAGCACCCCGACCACAGTGGCAAGGGCCGCGCCAGAATTCAGCCCGAACAGCGCGATCGCGGCGGCCACCGCCAGCTCGAAGAAGTTCGACGCGCCGATCAGCGCCGATGGTCCAGCCACGCAGTGCCGTTCGCCGCTGAGGCGGTTGAGCAGATAGGCAAGACCGGAGTTGAAGTAGACCTGGATCAGGATCGGCACTGCCAGCAGCACGATCACCAACGGCTGCGCAATGATCTGCTCGCCCTGGAAGCCGAACAGCAGCACCAACGTCGCCAGCAAGGCAACCAGCGACAGAGGCTGCAGCGTGGCAAGCAGGGCCTCAAGCCCGGCCTGTCCCCTCGCTGCCAGCAGCCGGCCACGAACCAACTGCGCGACGATCACCGGCGCGACGATGTAGAGTGCGACCGACAGCATCAGCGTGCCCCATGGCACGGTGATCGCCGACAGGCCGAGCAGCAGGCCGACGATTGGCGCGAAAGCAACGATCATGATAGCGTCGTTGAGCGCCACCTGCGACAGCGTGAAATTCGGCTCGCCGCGCGTCAGGTTCGACCAGACGAAAACCATCGCCGTGCAGGGCGCCGCGGCAAGGATGATCAGCCCGGCAATGTAGGAATCGATCCGCACGGCGGGCAGCCACGGCCGGAACAACCAGCCGATGAACAGCCAGCCCAGCAGCGCCATCGAGAACGGCTTCACCGCCCAGTTGATGAACAGCGTCACGCCGATGCCGCGCCAATAGGTGCCGACCTTGGCCAGCGAGGCGAAATCGACGCGCAAGAGCATCGGCACGATCATCAGCCAGATCAGCACGGCGACAGGAATGTTGACCCTGGCGATCTCGGCCGACGCGATGGCGCCGAACACGCCCGGCAGCAGATGGCCAAGCGCGATGCCCGCGACGATGCACAGTGCCACCCACACCGTCAGATATTTCTCGACGAAGCCGATGCCGGGCCGCACCGCCTCAGCTGTGTTCAGAGCATGATCGGTCATGATGGCTTCCTTGTTCGAACGGCGCGCGGCGGACAGTCACAAGCCCCTCAGCAGTCACAGGTCACGGCATTGATGACCGGGCGGCAGAGCTCCGGCGCGCCATTGCAGCAATCTTCCATCAGATAGGCCAGCAGGTCGCGCAAGCCGGTCATGTCGGCGACATAGCGCACGGTCCTTCCGTCGCGTTCGGGACGGATCAGCCCGGCATGGGCGAGCACCTTCAGATGCGCCGACATGGTGTTCTGGACCGTGTCCAGCCTCGTTGCGATCTCGCCGGCTGGAATGCCTTCCGGGCCGGCACGCACGAGCAGCCGGAAGACATCCAGCCGCGTCTCCTGGCCAAGTGCGGCCAGCGCGTTCAAAGTACCCTTCCTATTCATATATCCGAATCCTTGGATTTATGGATTCGTGAATACCGACTCCCCCACGATCCGTAAAGGGTCCGCCCACCATCACGTGACGGCCAGCACCTTTCCCGTATCGTGCTGGCGCACGAAGTCCACCCGGGCACCATCCCAGTGGTAGCTGTAGTGGCGGCCCTGCACTGGAACGGCAATGACGTCGGGCCAGAAGATGCCGATGCAGCCGCCGCCCGGCATGCGCACGCTGTTCCACACC
>NZ_RZQA01000947.1:0-2258 GCF_004022915.1 Mesorhizobium sp. M7A.F.Ca.US.006.04.2.1 | reverse complement strand
ATGTGGTAGAGATTGAGCGGCAGGTCCTTGTAGGACTTCACATAGGCGCGGACGATCTCGGTGACCACTTCCTCATTGGTGGGGCCGTAGAGCATGTCGCGGTCCTGCCGGTCCTTGATGCGCAGCATCTCCTTGCCGTAGTCGTCATAGCGGCCGCTTTCGCGCCACAGATCGGCCGACTGGATGGTCGGCATCAGGATTTCCAGCGCACCGGCGCGATCCTGCTCCTCGCGGATGATGCGGCAGACCTTGTCCAGCACCCGCTTGCCGAGCGGCAGCCACGAGAAACTGCCCTGCCCCTGCTGGCGGATCATGCCGGCGCGCAGCATCAGCCGGTGCGAGACGATCTCGGCCTCGCGCGGATTTTCTTTGAGGATCGGCAGGAAATAGCGCGACAAACGCATGGGCAGGTCCGTGAGTGAGGAGGGCCGCGTCAGAATCGGCGCGACTTTGGCTTGCTTGACCCGGCTTCATAGCCATTTCAAGGCGGAATGGGAACCCGGACGCTTCGGCCCGAAAAGCGGAATCGATTTCCAAAAAACATGGGTAGCCGGGATCAGAAGCGTCGCACCGCCGTTCGCCCGTCCAGAAGACCCACGGCGCTGCAAGGCCTCCCGGTCACTGTGCGCGTCTTGGTGATCGTTCGCCAAGCAACGCCTGCCACACTATTGTGCAGTGCAGCACGAGAATGCCCGTTTCAAGGCAAAATTCTTCGTGACATTTTCATTCGCCTTAGGCTAATGTACCTCGATAACCGAGAGGGCAGAAAAAAATCTGCTCTCCTACGCGGTCAAAGTCTTGGGAGGATGCGATCTAGGCGCGGTTACTCGCTGCCGCCGGAAACCGGAAACAGATCGGACGCGTTTAAATTGCAAGGCCTCGTGCCTTGCATTTTTTTTGTGCAATCATCTGCTTAGCGCAACGCGTTGCCAAACCACCTTACCCAGCGTCAGCGCTCGTCAGGCCGCAAAACGGCACGACATTCCCGCCGAAACCCGCCCGGTTCCGACATATGAAAACGCCGTCGCTGGACAGTCTATTTAGCCGGCGTCTGGCTGAATTCCGGCACGATGTGCGGGATGTCGTTGAGGCTGTATCCCAGCCCATGCGTCAAGCCATAGAAAATGCCCATCAGGATCGCGGTGGCGATGGTGGTGCGGATCACGGCGCGCAGCATGTGAGGCCCACGCGGCGCGCTCGGAACCGTGCCGAGCGTCACGTCGTGATCGTCGTCCTGCGTCCTCACGCTGAACGGCAGCACGGCAAACAGCACCACCCACCAGGTCGCGAAAAACAGGGCTGTGAACGAAACCCAGCTCATGATTGCTCCAGTTCGATCAGCGTGCCGAAGAAATCCTTCGGATGCAGGAACAGCACCGGCTTGCCGTGCGCGCCGATCCTCGGGTTGCCGTCGCCCAGCACGCGGGCGCCGGCGGCCTTGAGCTGATCGCGCGCGGCCAGGATGTCGTCGACCTCATAGCAAAGGTGATGCATGCCGCCGGAGGGGTTCTTCTCCAGGAAGGCGGCGATCGGCGATCCCTCGCCCAAAGGCTCCAGAAGTTCGACCTTGGTGTTGCCGACATTGACGAACACCACCGTCACCCCGTGCTCCGGCAGTGCCTGCGGCGCCGTAACCTCCGCGCCGAGCGTGTTGCGGTAGGCCGCTACGGCAGCAGCCAGATCCGGCACGGCAAGCGCGACATGGTTCAGACGTCCGAGCATAGGTTTTCCCCAGGGCAGTAAGGCAATAGGGCAGTATGGCAATAGGGGAAAAGCTGACCTGCCTCGTATCGAAATCCCTACTGCCCTACTCCCTTACTGCCCCACTCCCCTCAGCGAGTGACGAACACCGTCACCAACGGCTTCTTGCCCCAGGCTTCGTTGGCGGCGCCGCGCACGGCGCGCCGCACTGCTTCCTGCACCAGGTCGAGGTCTTTTCGGCGCTGACGGGGGATCGAGTCCACCGCGCCGATTGCCGCATCGATCATCAGATCTTCCAGCGACTCGCCACGGCCATCGGCCTCGGCGACTCCGATGGCGACCAAATCGGGGTCGCCGGCAAGCTCATATTTGTCGTCCAACACGACATTGACCGCCACGTGGCCGGCAAAGGACAATTTGCGCCGGTCGCGGATGCCCATCGCCTGATCGGTGCCGATCAGTCTGCCATCCTTGTAGATACGACCGAACGGCACCTGATCCATGATGGTGGCTGGGCCGGGAGCAAGCCTGAGCATGTCGCCGTCGCGCACCTGCGC
>NZ_RZQA01000946.1:0-2259 GCF_004022915.1 Mesorhizobium sp. M7A.F.Ca.US.006.04.2.1 | reverse complement strand
GATATCGCTCGCTACGGTGCCTTCGCCGCCAACCGCGAATATCTCAGGCAGACGACGCGCCAGTTCTATTCGCGCCGGTTCGTCATGACCTTTCCCAATGAACGGCTGCCCGCCGGCCGGCCGCTGAAACGCCCCGGCGCCTATGACGGCATGAGCGCGGCGGGATGCGAATGGACGGCTTCCTGGGGGCTGGAAATCCCGGCCTATTTCGCGCCGATGGGATTTGCCGAGAGCACGACGCTGCGGCGCTCCAACGCCTTCGACATCGTCGGCGAGGAGGCGCTGCAGGTGCGGCGCGCCGCCGGCCTCGTCGATATCTCGGCCTATGCGCGCT
The DNA here is from genome assembly GCF_004022915.1 of Mesorhizobium sp. M7A.F.Ca.US.006.04.2.1. Lineage (NCBI taxonomy): Bacteria > Pseudomonadati > Pseudomonadota > Alphaproteobacteria > Hyphomicrobiales > Phyllobacteriaceae > Mesorhizobium > Mesorhizobium sp. M7A.F.Ca.US.006.04.2.1. Next base: position 1,925 of record NZ_RZQA01000946.1, on the reverse strand, counting down.
ATGCGGTGTCGGGGCTGGGTGCGGAGGCGTGGCTCGACCGGCTGCTCGCCTGCCGATTGCCGAAGGCGGGGCGGGCCGGCCTGGCGCCGATGCTCGGCCATGACGGACGGCTGAAGGGCGACCTCACCGTCTTCAACTGGGGCGGCGGCTCTTATTGGCTGATGGGCTCCTACTATCTCCGGGAATTCCATATGCGCTGGTTCGAGAGCCATGCGGCGGAGGGCGTCACCATCGCCGACCTCTCCGACACGATGAGCGGCTTCCTGCTCACGGGGCCGAATGCGCGGGAGATTCTGGAGCGCACGACGCATCAGGATGTTTCCGGCGCAGCATTGCCGTTCATGGCCTGTGGCGCATTCGACATCGGTATGGTGCAGGCACGTGTGGCGCGGCTGTCGATCGCGGGCGAACTCGGCTTCGAAATCAGTTGCCCCGTGACCATGCACGCCACGTTGCGCGACACGCTGCTGGCTGCGGGCGAGGATCTGGGCCTTGCTGAAATCGGCTACTATGCGCTCAATGCGCTGCGGCTGTAGAAGAGCTTTGGCATCTGGTCGCGTGAATTCACGCAAGGCTATACGCCGGGCCAGACCGGTCTCGACCGCTTCATCGCTTTCGGCAAGAGCGACTTCATCGGCCGCGAAGCAGCGTTGAAACAGCGGGAGGCCGGCAGCGGCCAATGCCTGGTGACGCTGGAAATCGATGCGCTCGACGCCGATGCCAGCGGTTTTGAGCCTGTCTGGCATCAGGGCCGACGCGTCGGCTTCGTCACCTCGGGCGGCTATGGCTATACGGTCGGCAAGAGCCTGGCGCTGGCTCTGGTCGACCGCGATTTCGCGGGCGAGGGCACCGCGCTCTCCGTGCATGTCGTAGGTGAGGAACGGCCGGCGCGTGTCGTCGCGGCCTCGCCCTACGATCCCCTGGGCAAGGCAATGCGGCAATGAGGAGGATTTCCGATGGTCGATGACGCGGCACGGGACGGCAGGCGCGAGCGCCGGCGTGGACGCACGGGCGAGGCCGGTAGCGAAAGCAGCCGCCGTCCCAATTACCATTCGCTGAAGAACCCGTTCCTGCCGCAGCCGATCTTTTCGGACGACCAGGTGGCTTCGATCCACGACACGGCGCTGCGGGTGCTGGAAGAGCTCGGCATCAAGGTGCTGCTGCCGCAAGCGCGTGAGCATTTTGCCAATGCCGGCGCCCTGGTCGATCCAGACACCGACATGGTGCGCATCGGCCGTGACATGGTGACGGCGGCACTCGCCTCGGCGCCGAAGTCGATCCACGCTTACGCCGGTTCGCGCGCCCGCGATCTGACGCTGGAGCTCGGCTCGATGACCTTCCTGGCCGGGTGCGGGGCGCCGAACGTCACCGATCTCGAGCGCGGCCGGCGGCCGGGAACACTGGCGGATTTCGAGGATCTGATGCGGCTGGTGCAGCATTTCGATGTGCTGCATATGCTGGGGCCCTGCATCGAACCTCAGGATGTCGACAACCGCTTTCGGCACTATGCCGTCAACCGCGCGCAGTTGACGCTGTCGGACAAGCTCCCGTTCGTCTTCGCGCGCGGAACGCCGCAAGTCGAGGACGGGTTCGAGATGCTGCGGCTGGCGCGCGGCTTGTCGGAAGAGGAGTTTCTGGCAAGCGCGCATTGCTACACCGTCATCAACACCAACTCGCCGCGTCAGCTCGACATTCCGATGGCGCAAGGCATCATCGATTTCGCTCGCGCGGGGCAGGTCTCCGTCATCACGCCGTTCTGCCTGGCGGGCGCCATGGCGCCGATAACGGTCGCCGGCGCGCTGACGCTGCAGCATGCCGAAGCGCTGGCCGGGCTGACGCTGGCGCAGATCGTGAGGCCGGGTGCGCCGGTCGTCTACGGCTCGTTCTCCTCCAATGTCGACATGAAATCCGGCGCGCCCGCCTTC
>NZ_RZQA01000945.1:446-2262 GCF_004022915.1 Mesorhizobium sp. M7A.F.Ca.US.006.04.2.1 | reverse complement strand
GGCTTCGACGGATCGCTCGTCACCCACGGGCTGTCCGCCGATGAAGCCCCCGGCGTCGCAGCCTTTCTGCGGGGACTCCTCTGATGGGCGCCGCGCCGGCGATCCTGCTTCGCGACGATGCATCGCTTCGTGTCTTCGACACGGGGCAGGGCAGGCCTCCCGTCGTCTTCCAGCATGGCCTCGGCGGTGATGCGGCGCAGGGGGCGCAGAACTTTCCCGATGGCCCTTCATACCGCCGGCTGACCGTCGAATGCCGAGCGCAGGGCGGTTCCGACGCCGGCAGCAATCGCCCGTTTTCGATCGCGATGTTCGCCGACGACGTGCTGGCCGCCGCAGATGCGGTCGGCCTCGACCGTTTCGTCGCCGGCGGCATCTCGATGGGCGCGGCCATCGCCTTGCGGCTTGCGGCCCGGCACCCGGATAGGGTCACAGGTCTCGTGCTTGTTCGCCCTGCCTGGGCTTTCGACGCGGCACCGCAAAACATGCGCCCTTACGTGGAAGTGGCGGAGCTCATCCTCAGCCGTCCGCTGGATGACGCGCGCGATGCCTTCGCGGCCTCCGCTACTGCCACATGGTTTCGCACCGAAGCGCCGGACAATCTCGCGTCCTTGTTTGGCTTTTTTGCGCGCGAGAACGCGAATGTTTTCGCCGAGGTGATGCGAGCAATCGCAAACGATGGGCCCGGCGTGACGCGGGCAGCGGCCGCCGGCCTCGCGCTCCCGACACTCGTCATCGGCAGCGGCATCGATCTCGTCCATCCGCTGGCCACCGCGCGCAGCCTTGCAGACACCATCCCCAATGCCGCCTTTGTCGAGGTGACGCCGAAGGCCACCGACAAGGAGCGTCATTTCGCCGAAATCCGCGCCGCCATCGGCAGCTTTCTCAACACAAATTTTGACAACCAGGACCAATCATGATCTCGAAATCTCTCTCCGGCCCGGCCGCCATCGCCGAACTGCCACGCGATCGCATGATCGCCGAATTCTCGCTCTGGTCTGCCAATCTTGCCAATTTCGAGAACGACTTGAAGCGCATCGAACCCTATGTCGATCTTCATCATATCGATGTGGCGGACGGTCATTTCGCCCCGTCCTTCCTGTTCTTCCCCGACCTCGTTGCCCGCATCGCCGGGCTGACGGCGAAACCCATCCACGTCCACCTGATGGTCGATGAAGCAATCGTCGAGGCGCAGACGCGCCAGTTCATCGAAGCCGGCGCCGACATGATCAGCGTCCATGCCGAGAATGGCGAAGCGGGATTGCGCGCCGTGCGGCTGGCGCGGGAGCTCGGCGCCGAGGCGGGCGTCGTGCTCAGGCTGGAGACGCCTGTGGAAGCGGTGACGGCCTTCGTCCCGGAAGTCGCCTTCGTAACGCTTCTTGGAACCGCAATCGGCGTCAAGGGACAGAGCCTGTCGGACAAGGCCTGCGACAGGCTGGGCGCTACCCGCGCTATCCTGAGAAAGGCCGGCCGTGAGGTGCAAGTGGTTCTGGCCGCCGACGGCGGCATCCGCCACGAGACCGTGCCGCTGCTGCGTGCCGCCGGCGCCGAAACCGTGGTTCTCGGTTCGCTCGCCTTCGGTGACAAGGACCTCGCCGGCCGCATCGGCTGGCTGCGCGGCTTGAAGGTCGCGGCATGACAACGGAAGCCGCCCTTGCGATCGATCTTGGCGGGACGGAGCTTCGCGCCGCCTTGGTCGACCGCGAAGGCAAGATCCTGGCATTCGCGGCGGTGCCGACGCAGGCGCAGGCCGGTCCAGACGTGGTGATCGGCCAGATCGAGGCGCTGGCGGCGACCGTCCATGCCGAAGCCCCGGCAC
>NZ_RZQA01000945.1:0-436 GCF_004022915.1 Mesorhizobium sp. M7A.F.Ca.US.006.04.2.1 | reverse complement strand
CCGGGACCGCTTGATCCGCTGGCCGGCATCGCCGTCGGCCCGCCGACACTCACCGGCTGGCTGGATGTACCGCTTGCCGACATCCTCGAGCGGCGGCTCGGCCTGCCGGTCCGTCTGGAGAACGACGCCAATGCCGCGGCGCTCGGCGAATGGCGCTTCGGCGCCGGCCATGGCGCTCGCTCGCTGGTCTTTGTCACGGTGTCGACCGGCATCGGCGGCGGTGTCGTCGTCGATGGGCGCATCCTGCATGGCCGCCGTGGCCTTGCCGCCGAGATCGGTCACATGACCATCACCAATGAGGGCGAGCGTTGCGTGTGCGGCGTCATCGGCTGCTTCGAGGCCATCGCTTCGGGAACCGCGCTCGGCCGCCGCGCCAGCGCCGCCACGGCGGCCGGCGACGGCGCTGCCTTGCGGCGCCTGTCAGCGGATGCGGAGG
>NZ_RZQA01000944.1:0-2277 GCF_004022915.1 Mesorhizobium sp. M7A.F.Ca.US.006.04.2.1 | reverse complement strand
GCAGCCGATGACCTGACCGCCACGAGATCAGTTATGCCTTTGAAATTTTTCAGGAGTTTTTCTGAACTGTAGAATTTTGTTTCTGGAGTGTGTCTGAGAAAGCCGGTGTGAACCCCATCATAGCCACTGGCCAACATATGGCCTGAATTCTATCGTGTGGGTTGCGACCGAAGGGCTTGGCAATCAAAGACAGAAGGGCTTGGCAACAATGACAGGGCTGCTGTGAAATCCGATGCACACATACTGATCGTCGATGACGACAAGGGCATCCGCGACCTGCTGCAGGAATTCTTCCAGAAGCGGGGCCTGCACACCTCGGTTGCCGCCGACGGCATCGAGATGGAGACCATCCTGCGGCGCGTCCAGGTGGACCTCATCGTCCTCGACGTGATGCTGCCCGGCAAAAGCGGGCTGGAGCTGTGCCGCGACCTGCGCGCCCAGTATTCGACGCCGATCATCATGCTGACCGCCGTCACCGAGACGACCGACCGCGTCGTCGGCCTGGAAATGGGCGCCGACGACTATGTGCCCAAGCCCTTCGACCCGCGCGAGCTTTTGGCGCGCATCCGGGCCGTGCTCAGGCGCAATGGCGCCGCCGAGCCGAAGCGCGCCACCACCAAGCAGATCTACCGCTTCGCCGGCTGGACGATGGACTGTGCCCGGCGCCGGCTGATCGCACCCGACGATGTCAGGGTCGAGCTGACCATGGCCGAATTCAACCTGCTGCAGACCTTCGTCAAGAGTGCGCAGCGTGTGCTGACCCGCGACCAACTCATCGAATTGTCCGGCGGCGACAGCGACTATTCCTTCGACCGCAGCATCGACATCCTGGTCAGCCGGTTGCGGCGCAAGATGGAGGACGACCCGAAGACGCCCAAGCTGATCCTGACCGTACGCAGCGGCGGCTACCAGTTCCTGCCCGAGACGACCTCCGAATGAGACGTTTCCTGCCGCAGACCTTGCCTGTCTGGGTGCTGCTGATCGTCATTGCCGGCCTGCTGATCAGCCAGGTCGCGACCCTCTACATCGTCTCGCGCGACCGCGCTGCCGCCAACGACGTCGTCGACCTCTACCGGCTCAACGACCGTGCCTTCTCGCTGGTGCAGCTCATGCATGACGCCAGTCCGGACGAGCGCAAGGCGACGGCGACCGGCCTGTTCAACTCCACCTACGCGCTCACCGTTTCGGACACGCCGGCGGTCACTTCGTCGATCGCCGGCGACGACGAACTGGCCGAACTCGAAGACATCCTCGTCGGCCGGCTGTCCAAATTCGGCATCACCGATGCACGCGTGCGCCGCGATCCGGCGACGCGCGAGGCCGACGACGCGGACGGCACGACGCCAGGACCCGACATCGGCCAGGTCGAGCGCGACCTTCTGGTGCTGGCCGCCGACTTCGCCCAGAGCGACAAGCTGACGGCATCGCTGCGCTTCGCCGACGGCCAATGGCTGAATTTCACCGAACCGATCACGCCCGTCGGCCCGATCCTGAGCTTCGACAGCCTGCCGCTCTATTCGCTGATCGCAGGGCTGGTGGTGATCATGTCGATCTGGTCACTGCGCCGGCTGACGGCGCCCTACCGGATGATGGAAACCGCCGTGAACCGGATCGGCAAGGATCTGAAGAGCCCGCCGATCGCCGAGAGCGGCAGCCGCGAGGTGCGTGCCGCCGCCAAGGCGATCAATGCCATGCAGGCGAGATTGCGCGAATATGTCGAGGACCGCGAACATCTGGCGGCGGCACTGGCGCATGACCTGCGCACGCCGATGACCAGGATGCGCCTGCGCCTGGAGCTGTTGCGCAAATCGGCGGTCCGCGAGGCGCTGGCCCACGATCTCGCCGATGTCGAGAGCATTGCCAGTTCGGTGATCGACTTTGCCACCTTCGAAGTGACCGAGGAAAAGAACGAACGCATCGATTTCTGGTCGCTCGTGGAATCGATCGCCGACGGCTATGACGACGTATCGTTCGACGACGAGACCCGTTCGCGCGGGCTGATCTGCATGGCGCGGCCGGTCGCGCTCAAGCGCTGCGTCACCAATCTGGTGCAGAACGCGGTCACCTACGGCAAGAAGGCGCATCTTTCGCTGCGCCGGTCGGAGGACATGATCCTGCTCACCATCCGCGATGAAGGGCCTGGCATACCGCAGGCGCAGATCGACGCCGTGTTCGGCTCGTTCGTGCGCCTCGAACAATCGCGCAACCGCCAGACCGGCGGTCTTGGCCTCGGCCTGACCATTGCCCGCAACATCGCGCGCGCCGCAGGTGGCGAGA
>NZ_RZQA01000943.1:0-2281 GCF_004022915.1 Mesorhizobium sp. M7A.F.Ca.US.006.04.2.1 | reverse complement strand
GGCCCTGGCTGTTGAGCGCCTTGGATGCGGTAGCGACGCTGACTCCGGCCTGCGCGGCCACGTCACGCAAGGTGACTGGCTTGGAAAAGACCGGAACAGGCAGATCGTCCGATGGCATCGCGCCGAGAGTCCTTAGTTGGAAAAAGGTTTTCTCTTACCGATCTGAAAGAGGCCCGGCAGGTGGCCGAGCCCGACTGAAATTGTTTGAGAAAACCTTTTCTCAGCTGAGGCTAGACCAGATTGGATCGCCGTTCAAGGGAAAAGCTGGTTGGGCCTCTGCTCTCTTCCTTCGAATGCAAACGCGGGTTAAAGCAGCGCCGGCAGCACTTAGCTCAGGGGAAGAGCGCCAGTCGCAGTGCTGGAGGCCCTCGGTCGAGACGGGGCGGGCTGCCGCTTGAGGCGTGAAGGATCGCAGCGTGCGCGGGATGCGAGGCCCGGCAAAGGGTTGGCGCTGCCGGGCAGCAAACCTGGCCGCAATATGTGCTGGCGGACGGTCTGAAGATCGTGCCGAAAATTCTGAACAGTCCCTCGGGATTAACCTTTCCGTAAATATTTGGCCGCTACTTCAACAGCCATGGCCTCGTGGCGGAGCGGCTACGCTGGAGACGGCAAATCTCTGAAGCCTCGGTTCGATTCCGAGGCGAGGCCTCCAAAATTTCGCGTCGAACAGCAGTCCCAATCTGCCCCAAGGGCAGTCAGTCCCCACGAATAGATTTGTGCGTTACGAAGGCGGTGCGGACCGGACGTTAAAGCAGTCCTGTCTTGCATTTGGCATGCCGGCACGCGCGAAAAGAGTGGTATGGAAGGGAGTCGAGCGTTCTTGCTTCGCTTTTTCCTGACATTCGAGGCCTTTCGTGCGTGAACCGTCGCTGCTGCCCGTCTTTGGAAAACTTGGCCTCAAGGCTCCTGCTGCCCTGGCGGCGGCACCGGCCTCGTCGGCAGGTGTGTCGCACCTGCGGAAGCTTCTGGCCGTGCATGGCGGCATGGTGCTGAAACTGTCGGTCGTCGCCTGGACGGTGCTGATCCTGGGCGCCGTGTTTTTCACGATGCAAGGCTGACCGGCATGGCCAACCGCTACACGCTGCGTATGGAGCTTCCCCAGAGCTGGAGCATCATCGATGTCTTCACCGGCCAGCCTGCGGTGGTCCGGCAAAAGGTGATGGTCGGGATGGGGCCGCGCGAGGCCGAGGACATGGTCGTGCAGATGAATGTCCGCGATGTCAAACGCCGCGAACGGGCCGAGCGCAAGGCCTGATCCGTAGCGGCCCGCCGGCGGAAGCCTGCCGCACCGCAAATCAAGGGATTCCCGTGAGAGCCAGCCTGAAGCAGAAGATACTGGAGGTTTGCGACCGCAAGATCTCCGAGAAGGGGGCCGGCGTCGGCGTGTCGTTCTATGCGTTTTTCGCCAACAGAAACGACAACCCCGAACTCCTGATGGAAGCCGCCGAATGGTGGATCAGAACCCACCGCCTCGACCATTTCGAAAAGGCTGCGAAGATACGCGCGATGGTCGAGGAGATGGATCTTTAATCGTCGTTTTGAGCGACATGCAATGGACTGATCAGCCGAAATCGGACGCCGTCAGCACATACATGCTCTTGTGGGTGCGGTCGTAGGCCTTCGACGCCACTTCGCGGATGGCGCTGCTCTCGGTGTCGAATGTCTGGAGATAACCGGCTTCATCGGCCGCGGTTCCCGGCCGCATCTTGGCCATGGCGTCGGCGGCGACGGAGAACGAGATCTGGAACATGCCGTCATGGCCGACGAAACGGATGCGCTGGCCCGCCTCGTCATAGCTGCGGCTGCGGTTGGGGAAGGTGAGGCTCATGTCGTAGCCTCCGTGACTTTCTTGGTCACCCGCTTCTTCTTCGGCGTCGGATTGAGGGCCTCGGCGACACGATCGGCCTCTTCCTTGGCCAGCCGAAGCTCCCTCAGCCTTGCCGTCTTGATCTCCCTGGCTCTTGCCTCGGACATATATTCGGCGGTCGCCTTGTTTTTCTCCGCTGTCTTCTTCTGCTTGTCGACAAAGCGGGCTTCAGCTTTTTCCATGATCGTCTGATTGCCTTCGGCCATCGAAGAAATCTCCCTTGTGCCTGAAATCGTGAAAGTGAACTTGTCCGATAAATAGGCACTCGATCGGCAAAATTCAATCTTTTGAATTATTTGACATTCTGCGGATATCACGAAACGGCCAGCTGAAATAATACTTTTGAATATTTAATTTGGTACGCGAATAATTTTTGGCACTCCTATCTATCGAGTGCCAACGCGTCTATAGAGG
>NZ_RZQA01000942.1:0-2288 GCF_004022915.1 Mesorhizobium sp. M7A.F.Ca.US.006.04.2.1 | reverse complement strand
GCCTTGACCGGTGTGCCCGTCGGCACGGCGATATCGACGCCGTCCTTGCCCGAGCCGAAACCGGAAATCACGCGGCCGCGCACCGGCCAGCGCATCTTGCCGATGCCGGTGGCATCAGGCGCGACGGCATCGTCGGCCTCGGCCTGCTGGATGACCTTCGAATCCTTTTTCGGCGGCGTGTAGGACGCCAGCGTTTCAGACGGCGTGGTCTTTGCCGCGGGCTGCGTGGTGGCCGTCGTCACCGGATCGACCTTGGCCGGCTTGGCAGCGGCGACGGTCGCGGTTCCGCCGGCCGGCACCTTCAGGGTCTGGCCGATCTTGAGCAGTCCGTCCTTCATCCCGTTGGCCTGCTTTAGGGCAACGACGCCGACGCCGGTCTTCCTGGCAATCGAAGACATCGTGTCGCCCGACTGGACCGTGTAGGTCCCAGCAGCGCCGGTCGTCTTGGCAACCTGCGGCTTGGGCTCCTTGGGCTGGTTTGCTGCGGCCGACGCGTCGACCTGAGCGGCGGACTTGCCTTCCTTAGGCTTCGGCTGCTGCGGCAGAACGGCGACCTTGTCCGGCGCAGTGGCCGGCAGGTTGTGCTTGCCGTCTTTCGCCGGCTTGGCATCCGCGACCTTCGCCTCGCTCTTGCTGGAATAGGCATAGGCCGGGATGACCAGCTTCTGGCCGGTCTTTAGCCCCTTGGTCGCGCTCAGCCCGTTGACCTTCATGATCACGTCGGACGGCACCTTGTAGCGCTGCGCCAGGCCGCCGATCGTTTCGCCGTCCCTGACGACGATCTCGGTTGCATGCGGAGTGCCGGAAGCAGCCACGCGGGGTTCGTCAGGTTGCGAAACCTTGAAAGGCGACGCCGCCGGAGCGACGGTGCCGGTCGTGGTCCTGTCGACATGCGGTGCCGGGGCCAATGCGGTGCGCACCGGCTTCGATGCCGGCGCCTGCTGCGCTTGGGCAACGGGCGGCGGCAGCGGCCGCGTCGAGACCGGCTCGAGGCTGGAGCGGCTGACCGATTGTGTATGGCTGCCATCGATCGGAGCGGCGGCGACATCGCCCGGATAGGGCTGCTGTACGGCATCCTGCTTGTTGATGATGGCGCGCTGATTGTTGGTCGAGGATGTAAAGACGTCGTCGACGCCATTGAACCGCGAAACCTGGGAACTGCACCCCGCAGCAGCACCCGCGACCATCAGAATGGCGCAGCCTCGCGCCAGATTGCGACCGTTTGTCTTCAAAACACTGAGTTGCATCGCACTAACCCGCACATACCCGGTACAAACTAGGCATGATTAAAGCGCGTTAATGTTACTCGACGGTTAACCTCATGGAATCCGACGCAATTTTTCTTAAAATATTAGAGAGCGAGCCGTGCGAAGATTTCGGGTCAGGCCAGCCGGGGTCGAAGACGGGCGCACGACGCGGCCGAACATCGACATCCGCGCTAGATAATAGCGGCAACACCGCGCAGGATCGGCTGCAGGCGAACGAGGCCGATGTCTTCGCGCTCGAAGCGGCTGCCGACCTTGGTCAGCTTGGCCAGCACCTGTTCGCCCTCTTCGGGGCCGATCGGAGCGATGACGATACCGCCGCTCGACAACTGGTCGAGCAGGAAACGCGGCAGGCTGTCGAAGGCAGCCCAGGCGACGATGCGGTCAAATGGCCCTTCATTCGGCAGCCCGCCGGAACCATCGGCGTGGCGCACGATCACATTGCCGATGCCGAGCGCCTCGAAGCGCTGCCGCGCCTGCTCGGCGAGCGTCTTGTAGCGATCGGTGGTGATGACCCGAGCGGCCAGCCGCGACATCACCGCCGAGGTGTAGCCCGAGCCGGTGCCGATCTCGAGCACGCGGTTGCCCTGCTCGATGGTGAGTGCGGCGATCACCGCCGCCTGCATGTCGGCGCCTTCGATCGCCTCGCCGCATTCGATCGGCAGCATGCGGTCCGACCAGGCGATCTGATGGAACTGGGCCGCCAGGAAGCCGCGCCGCGGCGTCGCCTCGAAGGCCGCGATCAGCGCCTTCGGCACAGTCCCCCGGCCGCGCAGACGCAGCAGAAAGGCGGCAAAACCTTCGCGGTCGTCGATCGGGAGGCCCTGGTTCATGCGAGCGCCTTGCTCAGTTGGTCACGGATTTCATGGGCGGTAAGGTCGAGCTGCAGCGGCGTCACCGACACCAGCCGGTTGCGCAAGGCGTAGAGGTCGGTGCCTTGCTTGCCTTCGACCGGCTCGCGGCCGAAACGCAGCCAGTAGTAAGGCAGGCCGCGCCCGTCACGGCGCTCGTCGACCCACAGGG
>NZ_RZQA01000941.1:0-2290 GCF_004022915.1 Mesorhizobium sp. M7A.F.Ca.US.006.04.2.1 | reverse complement strand
GCGGCGGGCGCGTCGCTGGCAGCGCGAAAACACTGGCGATGCCGAACGGCAAAGGCAGGTCCGCGCGCTCGCCGATAGGGTTCAGAGGCTGCAACGCGTCGGACCCTGGGCCTGCGCCAATCCGCGCATTAGCCAGGAGGAGATCGCCGAACATCTGAAGCGGATCCGCAACGACTATTGTCGGGGCGGGCTGCGCGACACGATGAACCGGTTCGTTCCGCAGCCGGCCGGGCCGCGTTGCGCCCACATCCGGGTGCCGGAGGCACTGGGCTTGCATGAGCATACGGGCTCGATCGACGATGCGGTTGCCGATCTGCACCGTCGCATGCAGGATACAGTCACCAACATCGTCGCCGAGCTTGCAGCCAATGGCGGCTTCATTTTCTATCCCAATCCATTCTATCGTCACTGACATCAGCCGGGCCATGTGGCCGACTGTCGTGACGGATGGAAGGCAGACAGCAAGCTTTATGGCAGCCTATGTCGACGCAGCGATCTGGAACTGGGCCGGCCATCGCTGGTGCCATCTGTTGGCCGACGACACCGACGAGTTGCATCGCTTTGCCGCGCATCTTGGCGTCAAGCGCTCATCCTACCAGGGGCCGCCCAAGACATCGGCGCCGCATTATGACATAACCGGCTTCGAGCGTGACCGTGCGGTGCGGCTCGGCGCCATCGAATGCAGCCGCGAGGAGATCGTCGCGGTCTTCCGGCGGGTGCGGGTGCCGAACGGCAAGATAAAGCGCTGACGGCAGCGCGCGGATCGTCGCACGCCGCACACAGGTCCCGCGGCACTTGCGTTTATCGCGCATCCCCTCTATATGCGCGCTCATTCCACACACGGACTTTGGTGTCTGCCCGGGAGAAATCCGGCTGAAACCTCCGGTGGCGTTCGAGGACAAAGTCCAAAAATGCCTGTGTCCGTGGAGGCTAACCGGAAAGGAACTTTGAATGGCACTGCCTGATTTCAGCATGCGCCAGCTTTTGGAAGCTGGCATTCACTTCGGCCACCAGACCCATCGCTGGAACCCGAAAATGGCGCCCTACATCTATGGCGCCCGCAACAACATCCACATCATCGACCTCTCGCAGACGGTGCCTTTGCTGCACCAGGCGCTGAAGCAGGTTTCCGACACCGTCGCCAAGGGCGGCCGGGTGCTGTTCGTCGGCACCAAGCGCCAGGCGTCCGACATCGTCGCCGATGCGGCACAGCGTTCGGCCCAGTACTACGTCAACTCGCGTTGGCTCGGCGGCATGCTGACCAACTGGAAGACGATCTCGAATTCGATCCAGCGCCTGCGCAAGCTCGACGAGATGCTGGCCGGTGAGGCGCAAGGGTTGACCAAGAAGGAACGCCTGAACCTCGACCGCGAGCGCGAGAAGCTCGACAAGGCGCTGGGCGGCATCAAGGACATGGGCTCGACGCCCGACCTGATGTTCGTGATCGACACCAACAAGGAAGCGATCGCCATTCTCGAGGCCAAGCGCCTCGGCATTCCGGTCGTCGCCATCATCGATTCGAACTGCGATCCGGACAAGATCGACTTCCCGATCCCCGGCAATGACGACGCGGCCCGCGCCATCCAGCTCTATTGCGATCTGATCGCCAAGGCTGCGATCGACGGCATCGCCCGTCAGCAGGGCGCGCTCGGCGTCGACATCGGCGCTTCGATCGAAGCTCCCGTCGAACCCGCGCTCGACCCGGCTCCGGCCCCGGCTGCAGACGCTCCGGAAGCTTGATAATCGAAGGCCGGTTGCGGCCTTCACCTTTCTCATATTCTGGCACGCTAAACAGACGCACCATCGAATACCGATGGTGCGTCGGTGCATTTAAAACAAAGAGGCGACAATGAGCATTTCGGCTGCACAGGTCAAAGAACTCCGCGACTTGACCGGCGCGGGCATGATGGATTGCAAGGCGGCGTTGACCGAGACCAACGGCAACATGGAAGAGGCCGTCGACTGGCTGCGCAAGAAGGGTATCTCCAAGGCCGACAAGAAGGCTGGCCGCACCGCGGCTGAAGGCCTGATCGGCGTCGACAACGGCGTGCGCGAGGCTGCCGTCGTCGAGGTCAATTCCGAGACCGACTTCGTTGCCCGCAACGCCGCGTTTCAGGAAATCGTCGCCAATGTTGCCAAGGTTGCGCTGGCCTACGGCACGACGGAGGCTGTGGCCGCCGCAAAGTATCCGGGTTCCGACAAGTCGGTTGCCGACACCATCAAGGACGCTGTCGGCACCATCGGCGAAAACATGGGCTTCCGCCGCTCGGCCAAGCTCACCGTCCCGCAC
>NZ_RZQA01000940.1:0-2291 GCF_004022915.1 Mesorhizobium sp. M7A.F.Ca.US.006.04.2.1 | reverse complement strand
CAACGAACCCTCGAAGCCGGCCTTGGAATTGACGCCAGAATCGTCGCCCTTGACGCCGTTGTAGCCGAGTTCGGCTTCAGCGCCGTAGACGAAGTTCTCTTGCTGCCACTGATAGCCGCCGAAAACGCTGCCGACGAAGCCCTTGGTGCCGACGTCAACATTGTCAACACCCAGATCCTTTTCCTTGGTATGGCCGCTGAAGCCATAGCCGACGTTGAGACCGGCGTAGGGGCCGGCCCACGAAGCGACGGGAAGTTCAGCGATCGGCGCAGGTGCCGGCGGCTCTTCCGAAACCACGTCAGCAGCATAGGCAGTTCCGCTGAGGGCGAAGAGCCCGAGCGCAACGGCCAGCGGCCGTGCGAATTTGAGATTGGCTTGCATTGTTCTTTACTCCTTAAGCCACAGGACACAGGCTTGTTTCTCACGATCGCCATCGACCCGTCCGGGGGGTGAAACGGATCTGGCGTTCGTCGGTTCCAAATGTCGTGTCAAAATGCGGCTGAAGCGAACCTGAACTTGGGTCATTCCCCGGCGCAAATGAGGCAGAACCTTGACGTTGCATCTTCGCAACAGCGAAATGGCAGGAACCATCCGGTGCTGCGCTGCACACCGCTTGGTGCAAGGACTCCAGCACCCTATATTGCGGTCGGGCACGCCTGAGTCCAGGGCGGGCCAAGATGCCCAAACGGCCGTTTCGCCACAATGCTGCCCAAGGTGCGAACACCATTTAACGCATGCCGGGCCATATTTCGCCGGCACTGCTTTTTCGGGCCGAAATTGAGGATTGACACCATATGAGCAAAGCCACTGTCACGGCGCTGGTGACGGGCGGGGCCAGGCGGATCGGCAGGGCGATCGTCGAGGATCTCGCCGCGCACGGTTTTGCCGTCGCCATCCATTGCAACCGCTCGCGCACCGAGGCCGATGCGTTGGCTGCCGAAATCATCGCCGGAGATGGCCGCGCCGCGGTGGTCGCCGCCGACCTGACCGATATGGACGCCATCGATGACCTTATCGGCGAGGCGCAAGCAGCGCTCGGGCCGCTCTCGCTGCTGGTCAACAACGCGTCGCTCTTCGAGGACGATTCGGTTCTGGATTTCGACTGGCGGGCCTGGGACCGGCACTTTGCCGTCCATGTGAAAGCGCCCGCGCTCCTGGCGCAGAATTTCGCCCGGGCACTACCGGCAGGGCAGGAGGGCCTGATCGTCAACATGATAGACCAGCGCGTCTGGCGGCCGACGCCGCGCTACTTTTCCTATGCACTGTCCAAATCGACGCTGTGGACAGCCACCCAGATGATGGCGCAAGCGCTCGGTCCCCGCGTCCGCGTCAATGCCATCGGCCCGGGGCCGACATTGAAGAACGCGCGTCAGGACGACAGCGATTTTGCAGCCCAAGTCGATGGCTTGATCCTCAAGCGCGGCCCGGAATTGCCGGAATTCGGCGCCACAATCCGCTATCTCTGGGAAGCGCGCTCGGTCACCGGCCAGATGATCGCGCTCGATGGCGGCCAGCATCTTGCGTGGCAGACGCCCGATGTGACAGGCATGACGGAATGAGTCCTATAGACCACAAAAGCAAGCCGCGCGGCGGCACCGACGATCTGCCTCCCGATATCGACCTCGAGGACGAGGCGGTCGAGGAGATGGTTGAAACCGTCGGTCCCGATGTCGCCTTCACCGCCATCGACTGGACGCCGCATGCCGGCGACGCGGAAGGCATGATCGGTGCCGAGGTGATCCAGACGCTGGTCAAGCGGCTGCCCAACGCGCCCGGCGTCTACCGCATGATGAACGCTGCCGGCGATGTGCTCTATGTCGGCAAGGCGCGCAGCCTGAAGAAGCGCGTCACCAACTACGCGCAAGGCCGCTTCCACACCACCCGCATCGGCCGCATGGTGCGCGAGACGTCGACGATGGAGTTCGTCGTCACCCGCACCGAGATCGAAGCGCTGCTGCTCGAAGCCAATCTTATCAAGCGCTTGCGGCCGCGATTCAACGTCCTGATGCGCGACGACAAGTCGTTTCCCTATATCCTCTTGACCGGCGACCATGTCTCGCCCGGCATCTATAAGCATCGCGGCGCGCGTTCGCGCAAAGGCGATTATTTCGGCCCCTTTGCTTCGGCCGGTGCCGTTGGCCGCACCATCAACTCGCTGCAGCGCGCCTTTCTGCTGCGCAGTTGCACCAACTCGTTCTACGAGAACCGCACGCGGCCATGCCTGCTTTATCAGATCAAGCGCTGCGCCGGTCCCTGCACCGGCGAGGTCTCGCACCAGGACTATGCCGAGC
>NZ_RZQA01000093.1:0-11464 GCF_004022915.1 Mesorhizobium sp. M7A.F.Ca.US.006.04.2.1 | reverse complement strand
TCACGCAACCGGACAGGCCGCCGCGCATCTCGCGCAGCGAGAAGCGGACAGCGAGCCTCAACGTCCGGGACAGCGGCATCAGGCCGTCACCTTGACCGGCGCCGGTGCCTCGATCCGGCCCGAGTGCATCGAAACCTGGCGCGAACAGCGTGCCGCGAGCGCCGGATCATGCGTCACCAGCACCAGCGTCATGCCGCGCTCGGCCGCCTTCGCAAACAGGAGGTCGGCGACCTGCCGCCCGGTCGCCTGGTCCAGATTGCCGGTCGGCTCGTCGGCGATCAGGATGCGCGGCGACGGCGCCAATGCGCGGGCGATCGCCACGCGCTGCTGCTCGCCGCCCGACAATTCGCCGGGATAGTGGGTGACGCGGTCGCTGAGGCCAACCGCCGCCAGCTCGCGCGCCGCCACCGCGAACGGATCGGAATGGCCGGCCAGTTCCAGCGGCACCGCGACATTTTCGAGCGCCGTCATGTTGGGAATGAGATGGAAGGACTGGAACACGATGCCAATGTTTCGGCCACGAAACGAAGCAATCTGGTCCTCGCTTTTGCCGTTGAGCAGCTCGCCGGCGATTCGGACCGTACCCGAATCGACCCTTTCCAGGCCTGCCAGGACCATCAGCAAGGTCGACTTGCCGGAACCCGAAGGTCCGACGATGCCGGTCGCCTCGCCGGTCGCCACGTCGAGGCTCACCCCCTTCAGCACATGGACCGATGAAGCGCCCTCGCCAAGGGTCAGGGACACGTCTTTCAGCGCGATGACGGCTTCTGTCAAAATGAAATCGTCCTATATCTGGGAATGAAGGCTCTGCTTGCCGGAAGCCGTCGACTGGAGAATTCCTAGCTCATATGGGGCCTGCCGCATGTCTTTCAAACGCAGTATTGCCGCAGGCTTCGTGGTTTTCCTCGCCATTTGCGGCGTCATGTCGTCGGCGCGTGCCGAGCCGTTCAAGATCGTCGGCTTCGGTGACAGCCTGATGGCGGGCTATGGCCTTGGACCCGACCAGGGCTTTACCGACAGGCTGCAGGCAGCGCTTGGCGCCAAAGGCCACGACGTGACCGTCGCCAATGCCGGCGTCTCCGGCGACACGACGAGCGGCGGCCTGGCGCGGCTTGACTGGTCGGTGCCGGACGGCACGCAACTGGTCATCCTCGAACTCGGCGCCAACGACATGCTGCGCGGCGTCTCGCCCGACATCACCAAAAAGAACCTCGACGAGATGCTGAGCAAGCTGAAGCAGCGCAAGATTGCCGTGCTTCTGGCCGGCATGCGCGCCGCACCCAATCTCGGTCCCGACTACCAGAGCGCCTTCGACGCCATTTTCCCGGACCTGGCGAAGAAATACGACGTCGCGCTCTACCCGTTCTTTCTCGACGGCGTCGCCGGCCAGCCCGGCATGCAGCTCGAGGACGGCCTGCATCCGAGCGCACGAGGCGTCGACCAGATGGTCGAACGCATCCTGCCCGCGGTCGAGAAGGTGATCGCGGCGGTGCCGGGCGATTCCTAGCGGGTTGGAACTGTTTCCGCCCGGCGAGCTTTTAACAGGGACTGTGGCCAACAAACCTCTTGCTCCGTTTGACTATCGATGATTCGCTATGGGTGACAGTTCGATTCGAGGAAGGGAGGCTCTTCATGCCGCGTCTTTTCACCGCCCTCGAAATTCCGCGTGACGCTGCCCTTTCGCTGTCCCTGCTGCGGGGCGGCTTGCCGGGAGCTCGCTGGATCGACGTCGAAAACTACCATCTGACGCTGCGCTTCATCGGCGATGTTCCCGGCCATGTCGCCGACGAGATCGCCAACGCGCTCGACCGCGTCCACCGCCCTTCTTTCTCGCTGGCGCTGACCGGCGTCGGCGCTTTCGGCCAGAAGAAGCCGCATGCGGTGTGGGCGGGCGCTTCCGCCTCGCCCGATCTGGCCGCCCTTCAAGGTGAGGTCGACCGCATCTGCCAGCGGCTCGGCATCCCGGCCGACCCGCGCAAATTCATGCCGCATGTGACGCTGGCGCGCTTGCGCAATTCGACCCCGCTGGACGTTGCCCAATATCTGTCGGCGCGCGGCAATTTCTCGACGCTGCCGTTCCGCATCGGCCGTTTCGTTTTGATGTCGTCGCGCGATTCGGTCGGCGGCGGACCCTACATCGTCGAGGAAGCCTGGCCGCTGTCAGGCACGGACGCCCGCGCCTCCAGCCTTGTCGCCAGCGCCTCCGACGCCTCGCGGATCATGCGATAGGCGGAAGCGAAGGCTTCTGCCTCGTCATGATAAGGATCCGGCACGTCGCGTGCCTTTCCCTGCGCGAATTCCAGGAACAGATGGATACGGTCCTGCACGGCCGCCGGCGCCAGCGCCTTCAGGTCAGCGACATTCGACCGGTCCATGCCAAGGATCAGGTCGAAACGGTGGAGGTCCTGCGGCGTGACCTTGCGCGCCCTCTGCCCGGAAATGTCGACGCCGTGCCGCATGGCGACCGCGATCGCGCGTCGATCGGGGGCAGAGCCGGCCTCCCAGTCACTGGTTCCCGCCGAATCGAGCAGGATATCCCGGGCCGACCCGCGCTCGGCCCAAACGGCGCGGAAGACACCTTCCGCCAGCGGCGACCGGCAGATGTTGCCGAGGCAGACGAAGAGAATGGAATTTATAGGCTTCGCGCTCATCGATCCGTCGCTATGGTGAGGGTCGTTTTCGAATAGCACAGGATAGGGACATGGCGAGAGAGAAACTGGGCAGGCAAGCCGCTGAAGCCGCATTGACGGGCCTCGACGGCTGGGCGCTGGCGAAAGACGGCGCCTCCATCAAGCGCACATTCACCTTCGCGAATTTCTCCGAGGCTTTCGCCTTCATGACCCGCGTCGCGCTTGCCGCCGAGGCGATGGATCATCATCCCGACTGGTCGAATGTCTACAAGACCGTCGACGTGACGCTGAACACCCACGACGCCGGCGGCGTGACTGCGCTCGATATCGATCTGGCCACGAAAATGAACCGTTTTGCCGGCGCCTGAGGCCTGGTATCGCCTCGGCAGGCCCAAATCGGCACCGGCATCTTGTAGCGGGGGTCGGGTTTCACCACATTTTCCCCCGCGGGGCAGGCGCCGGATGCGCATGAGCCCCGCAAGGAGAGACTGATGGCGCAACAATCCGGTTTTGATTTCTTCGGCTTTGGCGGCAAGCCGTCAGACGAGAGCGAAGTGCGCGAGAAATTCTGGCGCACAGCCAAGAAGGCCGCGCGGCAGATCCCCTTCATGGAAGAGGTCGTGGCCGCCTATTATTGCGCCATGGACAAGAACACGCCGCTGCGCGCCAAGGGCATTCTGCTGGCCGCGCTCGGCTATTTCGTGCTGCCGGTGGATGTCATCCCCGACTTCGTCTTCGGGCTTGGCTTCACCGACGACATCGCCGTGCTCACCGCCGCGATCACCGCCGTCAGTGCCCACATCACCACTGCGCACCGGCAGGCCGCCAGGGACGCCATAGCCGACAAGGGCTGAACACGCGCGCGGAACGCCGTTGGAGCCGGCTTTCGGCGACAGCGTAAAAAGTCAAACTCTTGCCGCTTTCGTGGCCTCCAAGTCGCCAAAGGGATGTCGCGCCACCCGCTCGCAGGGCGGCGGCGCGGGTATGGTGGCGGTTTCCTCGGGGTGAGGGTCCTTTTCTCTTCGGAAATTCACCGTTTGGTAACCCAGATTAAATCAAAATGAAGCGACGGGCAGGACGCCAAGCCGGCCTGCCTCCGCACCATTTGGAATACGGGAAAAGCGATGCGCGGATTGATTGCGATAGTTTCGAGTCTGGCCCTGGTGGCCGTGGCAGCGCCGGCACTGGCGCAGTCGGCGACCAAGATCGGCCAGCACAATGCCTGGGGCACCTACAGCTACCAGGCATCGGGCGGCAAGGTCTGCTATGTCCTGACCGTGCCGACCGACAAGCAGCCGCCCACGCTCGACCATGGCGATATGTTCTTCTTCGTCAGCCAGCGGCCCGGCCAGCAAGTGTCCTACGAGCCGCAATTCATTGCCGGCTACAATTTCCAGGAAGGCTCCAAGGCCACCGTGACCATCGACAAGAAGACGTTTTCGATGTTCACGCGCGGCAAATCGGCCTGGGTCGAGAATGCCGCCGAGGAGCCGGTACTGATCGCCGCCATGAAGACCGGCACCGACATGAAGGTGACGGCGAAGTCCGGCCGCGGCAATCCCACCTCCTATGTCTTCTCTCTGAAGGGCATTTCGGCGGCGCTGACATCGATCGCCAAGTGTAAATAGGCAAAGCTACTTTTTTTGAGGGAAAGGCCGGGCCGCGAAGCCCGGCCTTTTTCTTTCATACTTGCCCCGGCCCGGCCTCCGCCCGGCGGCGCCGGATCGCCTCGGCGATGAAGACACGCGATAGCGCGTGATAGAGCGGCTCGTGCGAGATCATGCGCGCCGTGCCGTAGCCCAGCATCGAGGCCAGCATCAGCGCGATGACATTGTCGTGATTGCCGGTCATCTCCAGGATGATGACGAAGGCCGTCATCGGCGCTTGCACCACACCGGCGAAATAGCCGGCCATGCCGAGCAGTGCCGCCACCCCAGTGCTCGCGCCAAAGAGGAGGCCGAGCGAACTGCCGATGCCGGCGCCGACAGCCAGCGAGGGCGCGAAGATACCGCCCGGAATGCCCGAGATCATCGACAGCAGTCCCGCCAGGAACTTTTCGGCGAAGAAGAACCACGGCAGCGGCGTGCCTTCGACGGCGCCCCGCGCCTGGACGTAACCGGTGCCGAAGGTCAGCCCGCCCGAGGCGATGCCGATCACCGCCACCGCAAGCCCGCAGATTGCGGCCACGATCAGGGCGCGCCGCAAAGGCTGCCCAGTGTTCCAGCGCCGGATCCGCCGCGTCGCCTTCAACGCCAGCAGCGAGAACAGCGCGCCGAACCCGCCGCCGATGACGCCGCAGGCAAGCACCAGCGGCCACTCGGCGGCAAACGAGATGGTGTCCCTGGCGACGCCGAAATAGGTGTAGTTGCCGAGCAGGCCAAGCGAAGCGAGACCGGCCAGGATCACCGCCGTCAGCACCAGCCCGTTGGTTCGCGCCTCATAGGTGCGGCCCATCTCCTCGATGGCGAAGACGATGCCGGCCAGCGGCGTGTTGAAGGCGGCGGCAATCCCGGCGGCCGACCCGGCCAGGATCAGACCCCGGGCCTGCACCATGCCGCCCCAGCGTGCCGCCTGCAGCATCAGCGACGCGCCGACTTGCACCGTCGGACCCTCGCGACCGATCGAGGCGCCGCAGAACAGGCCGACGATGGTGAGCATGATTTTGCCGGCCACCAGTTTGAGGGACAGGATGTGGCTGCGGTCCTCGTCGTCACGCAGATGGCGGGCGGCGATCGCCTGCGGAATGCCGCTGCCTTGCGAACCGGGAAAGAAGGTGTGGGCAAGCCAGGCGCACAGCACGAAACCCAACGGCGTAATGGCAAGCGGCAGATAGAAACGCCAGCCGCCTGCATCTCCTGTCATCAGTTGAAACAGTTCCTGCGCCCTGTCGGCCAGCACCGCGAACAGCACGCTGATCACACCGATGCCAAGCGCGCCGGCCCAGAACACCAGGCGCGGCTGCCAGACCCGCCGTGAGCCCCACATCGCGCGCGAACGCCGCAGCATGGGATATTTTCGCGATGTGCCGGCCATGTCTGTCCTCGAGCGGGGAATGTTTCGGCCTAACACAGCTGGGCAGTCTATTAAACTAGCGCCGGAAAAACCTGTCGTTGGCGCTCGCCTGAGTGCCAGGCGGAAGCATCGCTTCGGTGAAAGGTCGACCCCCACTCCGTCGAGCTACGCTCGACACCTCTCCCCCGATCGACGGGGTAGAGGAAAGGCGCGAATTTGCCAGCCTTGGCTCCCTTCCTCTCCCTCCGGAGGGGGAGAGGTGGCGTTGCGAAGCAGCGACGGAGTGGGGGAAGCCATCAGCCAAACGCGCTGCCGCCGCAAGACAGGCATTATCGGGAGAGAAATGCCCGCCATGACGAGGGGCGGTGCCGACGTCGTTCCAAGGCGATCGTAGATCGTAAAGCTAGCTGAGCATGACTCTGCCCTCAACCTGTGCTATGCGCCGCGCTTCCTTTCCGGCACGATGCGTGAAATCGGCCGCAAACCGCTTATATCAGTGCAACCATGACCCTTTCATTCGATCTCACCACTGACAGCGCCCGCGACGCGTTGCGTGCCCGCTCGGCACAGCCCGAAAAGCAGTCGCTGATCGGCCTGACGCGGATCGAACTCGCCGAGACTCTGGTTGCATCAGGCGCTGTGCCCGAGCGCCAGGCGAAAATGCGCGCCCAGCAGCTGTGGCACTGGATGTATGTGCGCGGCGTCTCCGATTTCGCCGGCATGTTCAACATCTCCAAGGATCTGCGTGCTGAGCTCGACAAGCATTTCACCGTCGCCAGGCCCGAGATCGTCGAGGAGCAGATTTCCGCCGACGGCACGCGAAAGTGGCTGTTCCGCTTTCCGCCGCGCGGCGCCGGCCGGCCTGTCGAGATTGAGACTGTCTATATTCCCGAAGAGGGTCGCGGCACGCTGTGCATCTCCTCCCAGGTGGGCTGCACGCTGACCTGCTCGTTCTGCCACACCGGCACGCAGAAGCTGGTGCGCAATCTGACGGCCGAGGAGATCCTCGCCCAGCTGCTCACCGCCCGCGACCGGCTCGGCGATTTCCCTGACCGCGACACGCCCGACGGCGCCATCGTGCCGGCCGAAGGCCGCAAAGTGTCCAACATCGTCATGATGGGCATGGGCGAGCCGCTTTACAATTTCGAAGCGGTGAAGAAGGCGCTGCTGATCGCTTCCGACGGTGACGGCCTGTCCCTATCGAAGCGGCGCATCACGCTGTCGACCTCCGGCGTCGTGCCGGAAATCTTCCGCACCGGCGAGGAAATCGGCGTCATGCTGGCAATCTCACTGCATGCCACCAATGACGATCTGCGCGACTTGCTTGTGCCGATCAACAAGAAGTATCCGCTGAAGGAACTGATCGCCGCCTGCCGCGCCTATCCCGGCCTGTCGAACGCCAAGCGCATCACCTTCGAATATGTGATGCTGAAGGACGTCAACGATTCCATCGAGGACGCCAAGGGACTGATCAAGCTGCTCAAGGGCATTCCGGCCAAGATCAACCTGATCCCGTTCAACCCGTGGCCGGGCACCAATTACCAGTGCTCGGACTGGGAGACGATCGAGAAATTCGCCGACTACATCAACAATGCCGGCTATGCCTCGCCGATCCGCACGCCGCGCGGCCGCGACATCCTCGCCGCCTGCGGCCAGCTCAAATCCGACTCCGAGCGCATGCGCAAGGTCGACCGGCTGGCTCTGGAAGCGATGATGATAGCGGGGCACGGCGAGGCGTGAACCGCCCCTTCGCCTGGCTAAGACGCCTCGCCATCATGGCGGTCGGCTATATCGCCGCCGTGCTGACCTCGATCCTGGTGCCGGTGCTGCTGATCGCTCTTCTGGAAGGCATCGAAGACGGCAACTGGTCGATCATTTTCGCCTTCGACTGGCTTGGCTCGTTCCCGCTCGCCGTGTTGACCGTAATGATCGGCGCGCTGTTGATCGTCGGTCCGGCGCTTTTTGTCGCCGAACGGTTTTCACTTCGGGGATGGTTCTACTTCGCCGCCACCGGTGCGATCACGTCCATCGCCTTTGGCGTATCCATGCCGCGCTCGGCCAGCAGCTTTGTCTTCAATCCGGGCTTTCTGGGTTTTCTCGCCACCGCCGGCATCGCCGCCGGGTGGATCTACTGGCTTCTGGCTGGACGCAGGTCCGGCACGGGCCGGAATCTGGGCCGGGATTGATGGCGCGTCTCGTCGGCTACCTCATCCGTTTCACCGTCATCCTGTTCGGCTATGCCGTCGCCTCGCTGGCGGCGAGCGCCTTCCTCAACATCCTGTTCCTGGCATCGCTCGGCTACACGCCGGAGCATGCGCATCCGACGGCGACGGCTTCCCTGTATTTCTCAATTCCGTTCGCCGCCCTGTTCGTCGCCTATTTCGCCCTGATGCCGGCCTCTGTCGTCATCCTGCTTGCCGAAATCCTGGGCCGGCGCGACTGGCTGTTCTATGCGCTGGCGGGCGCGGTGGTTGCCGGTGTTTTCCTCGGGCTTGCCGACCACAGCGGTGACACCGCCTTCGCCGTCAGGGACACCAGCGCCATCATGGCCGTGATCGGCAGCGGCATGGTCGGTGGTATCTTTTACTGGCTCAGCGCCGGGCGCTGGGCCGCAAGCTGGTGGCAAGGCGAACCAGGATCAAAAGAGGATGGCCGGACAGGATGACGGCGCCTACTTCGCCTGCGCCGTCAGGATCTTGAGGGCGAAGGCGGAGAACACGCCGGCGAAGAGATAGTCGACCACCCGCGTAACGCGCGGGCTTGCCTTCATCGCCGCCGAAAACTTTTCCGCCGCCAGCACCATCGGCACCGTCACCGGGACCGACAGCACGATGAACATCGTGCCCAGGAAAAACAGCTTTCCCGGTGCGTTCGGATCATGCGCGGAGACGAACTGCGGCAGGAAGGTCATGAAGAACAGGATGATCTTCGGGTTGAGCAGATTGACGCCGAGGCCCGCCGCCCAGCTGCGCAACAGCGAAATCTCGGGTCCCGTCTTCTTCTCCGGCGAAAAGGCCGAGCCCCTGGTGATTGCCTGCCAGGCCAGGAAGACGAGATAGCCGGCGCCGAAGATCTTCAGCACGAAGAATGCCATCGGCGAGGCGACGATCAGCGCCGAGACGCCGACCACCACCAGCGTGGTGTGGATCAGCGTGCCGCACAGCGCGCCGGCCATCGAGGCAAAGCCAGTGGCACGGCCCTGGCTCAGCGTGCGCGAGACGAACAGGGTCATGTCCGGCCCCGGCGTGATCGCCAGGATGACCGTGGCGATGGCGAACTGGATCAGCGTGGTGGTGTCTGGAATGAACGACATGAGCGGCCCTGGGGAATTGGGAGGCCTATACAGGATGCGCCATGTCGACGCCAGACACAGCAGC
The DNA here is from genome assembly GCF_004022915.1 of Mesorhizobium sp. M7A.F.Ca.US.006.04.2.1. Lineage (NCBI taxonomy): Bacteria > Pseudomonadati > Pseudomonadota > Alphaproteobacteria > Hyphomicrobiales > Phyllobacteriaceae > Mesorhizobium > Mesorhizobium sp. M7A.F.Ca.US.006.04.2.1. Next base: position 2,445 of record NZ_RZQA01000093.1, on the reverse strand, counting down.
GATCCGATCTCGATCCAGCAGGCGTCTGCACGGCATTCGCTGGGCGCCGGCCGCGGCAGTCCTATGCCTGCCTGCTCAGCCGTATCCTCGCTGGCTCCTCCGCGAAGAGTCGATCGTTGCGGACATCGGTGTCCCCGGTGATCTGGTCGATCGGCTTGGGCCGGCCGAGAAAATAGCCTTGCGCCTCATTGCAGCCTTCGACCTGCAGGATGGTGAGCTGGACATGTGTCTCGACGCCTTCGGCGAGCACCGGAATGTCGAGGCTGCGGCCCAGCGTCAGCACCGCCCGGATGATGGCCTTGGCCTGCGGGCTTCGCTCGACATCGGCCATGAATGAGCGGTCGAGCTTGATCTTGTCGAAGGGAAACGAGCGCAGCGTATCGAGCGATGAATAGCCGGTGCCGAAATCGTCGATCGCGATCGTCACCCCAAGCGCCTTGACCTGGCGCAGGACATGCAGCGTGCGCACCTTGTCGGCGACGATCGTCGATTCGGTCAACTCCAGCTCCAGCCGTTTCGGCGACAGCCCGGTCTCGATCAGGATCTGATGGACGAGCTTGGCGAGATCGGCATGGGCGAACTGCACCGGCGACAAATTGACCGCGATCTTGTGGCCATTGCCCCACGAGGCCGCCTGCCGGCACGCGGTCCGCAGCACCCATTCGCCGATCGCCATGATCGAGCCGTTCTCTTCGGCAATCGGGATGAATTCGGCGGGCGGGATCATGCCATGCACGGGATGGGTCCAGCGCAGCAGCGCCTCGTAGCCGCAGGTGGCGCCGGTCGGGACCGAGGTCTGCACCTGATAGTGAAGCGAAAGCTCGCCGCGGTCGATCGCCTGGCGAAGGTCGGTGGCCAAGGCGCGGCGCGCCCGCGCCGTCTCGTCCATGGCGGATTCGTAGAAGCAGACGGCTCGCGTCACGTCGTTCTTCGCCCGGTACATGGCAAGGTCGGCGTTGCTGACCAACCGCTCGCGGTCGGCCCCGTCGCGCGGATAGACCGCGACGCCGATGCTGGCGCCGGCGGCGATCTCGAAATCGTCGAGCCGCAACGGCTCGAACAGGGATTTCTCCAGCCTCGAGACCATGCCGAGCAGGTCCTTCTGATCCTTGAAGCGCTTGATGGCGGCGAACTCGTCACCGCCGAGCCGTGCGACGAACTCGCCCTCGCCGGTGAGTTTCGCCAGCCTGCGGGCAACGATCTTGAGAGCCTGGTCGCCGGCCGCGTGTCCCCTGAGGTCGTTGATCTCCTTGAAGCGGTCGAGATCGATGACGATGACCGCCGCCATCGTGTCCTCGCCCTCGCATGCCCGGTCGATCTCATGGTCGAGGCGGTCGTTGAAGGAGACCCGGTTGGGAAGGCCGGTAAGGGCGTCGTTGAGGGCGAGATGCTGAAGCCGCTCGAAACTCTCCAGTCGGCCACGCTCATCGATCAGGTAGCTGGCGAAGCCGGTGGCCGCGACGATCAGGCCGACCACGGCGACGGCGACCGCCATTGCCACCAGAATATCGGGATTGGTGCCTGTGCTGATGAAGGACAGCGGCGTCACCGCCACCGCGGCCATAGCCGTGAAATGCAGGCCGACGATCGCCAGCACCAGCAGCCCGATGGCGAGATAATGCGACCAGCCGTATGGCCGGCGTACGGCATGGCCGACGGCCAGGGCGGAGAACACCGCCGAGATGACCAGTGAGGCCACGACATAGGAGCCGTCCCATTCGACAATGCCGGCAACGTGATAGGCCATCATACCGGTGTAGTGCATGGCCGAGATCGCCAGGCCGACGACGACGCCGCCCCATTCCGGGGCCAGCCGCCGGCTCTTGCCGGATGCGAGGGTGAAGCCCAGCCCGGTGCCGACGATGGCGATGACCAGGGACGCCATGGTCAGGACCGGATCGAAGGTGATCGGCGCGCCGGGCTGGTAGGCCAGCATGGCGATGAAATGGGTGCACCAGATCGACGAGCCGGCGGCGACCGCGGTCAGGAACAGCCAGCCCTTCATCTGCACGCCGGTGGTTTTCCTCGAACGGTCGAAGAGGCCGATCGTCACCCAACAGCCGGTGACGCACATCAGCGCCGCCAGGAGGACAAGCCACAGATTATGCTCCGTGGCGATGCATGATATAACGCGCATCGAGAGTCGCCCAAGCCCGAGGAGCCCGCGATGTGCGAGCAAAAGCTGCTCCGGCATCGACATGCGAACCAGGACAACTCTGTCCTGCTTGCTTAGCGTGGCCGCATGAAAACTTGATTAAATCCGCCAGTCGAATGCATCCTATGATTGTAGCAGGTTGTTTCCCAGAGCATGGCCCCGAAAAGCGGGCCGGCTTCTCGGACAACCGATTTTTTCGTTTATCCAGACATCATGCCCGCCGCCTGCCTCACGCTGGATCGGCAGTCTGGCACGCAGATCAGCGTGCCGCACAGCGCGCCGGCCTTGAG
>NZ_RZQA01000939.1:0-2295 GCF_004022915.1 Mesorhizobium sp. M7A.F.Ca.US.006.04.2.1 | reverse complement strand
GACTGATCCTGCCTGGCGCGCCGCCATAGAACTCTACGATGCAGGCCGAAAGAGGCGACTTCATCCGATTTCCATGCTCGACAAGCAGGTCTATGATCGTGTCGGTAAGTTGCGGAACGAAGCTCGCCTTCCAGAAATTGTGGGTCCCGTCCGGGAAAGCGCCGTCAAGCAGCTTCTGCATCGTCGGGAAGGGCATTAGCTGGATGGCATCGAGCATTGGGGGACCGAAAGCTCGCAGCGGCGCCAGCACACGTGCGCCTTCTACCACGTCACCGCACCAGCATGCGATTACGCCGACCGCCGGCATACCGTCCGGCGTCGTCAGCATGGCCGCGTAGGCAGTCAGTTCCTCCGGTGCCGTGGCCATGAAGTCACGATAGAAGCGCAACACCTCACCGGACTTGTCGCGTGCGTGAACGATCAGGCCGCCGAGCACTGAAGATATTTGCTGCGCTCGGAAGGTGAAGCAGGTGACGATGCCGAAATTACCGCCGCCGCCGCGCAAAGCCCAGAACAGGTCGGGGTGTTCTTCCATGCTGGCCGTCAGCAGGTTGCCCTCCGCTGTCACCAGCTCAAACGAAATCACATTGTCGCAGCTCAGTCCGTGCTTGCGCACCAGCCAGCCTACGCCGCCGCCGAGCGTCAGACCGGCAACGCCGGTCTTAGAGACGACGCCGACCGGCACCGCCAACCCATGCAAATGCGTCTCTCGGTCGAGATCGCCAAGCGTCGCGCCGCCCTGAACTCGCACGGTCTGGGTCTTGGCCTCAACCATCACGCCACGCATGGCGGAGAGGTCGATCACGATGCCGTTGTCGCAGAGCGCGCGCCCGGCGACATTGTGACCGCCCCCACGCACCGCGACAAGAAGGTCGTTTTTAGAGGCGAATTTCACTGCGTGGATTACATCAGCAACACCGAGGCAGCGTGCGATGAGTCCAGGGTGTCGATCAATTGCCGCGTTCCAAATACGGCGTGCCTCGTCGTAATCGGCATCAGCGAGCCGGATAAGGCGGCCAGCCAACCCCGAAGCGAACTCATCGATGAGGTCGGCGCCAATCGGCATGCCATTGCGACTTTGAAGCTGCGTCTCTAACATATCCTCCTCCTCAACTTCTCACCGCGTAAGCTCAAGCCTCGCGATGAGAAGTAGCATAACACCAGTTGGCGGGCCTGTGACGCCGAAAACACCTTCGATCCGATAAGTGGCGCTCGGTGCGGAATGGCCGCTTTTGCCAACTGGATTCTAGGAAGTTGCCAGTCGGCTCGCGGCCCCATGACAGTCACACCAAGCAACGGAGAGGCGCACGCCACCAGCCGAGCAGCTCGCACACCACGGTATACCTCGACTAACGTAACACCGCCGCCGGTTGCGGCGTAACATCTGGGTGGATATCGACTATCTGTGACAGGGTAGCGTCAGTCCTAAACCTTGAGGTGACAGGGCCGCAGAGTAGCGAGCCATCGGGCAAAAATTGAAAGGCCGGAAGGGTTGCCGTACGGGTTTACCAAGGCAACGACGCTAGGTCTGTTCGCGGACGGTGGAACAAAAACCGCGCTGTCGAGATTCGGTCGTTGCACTGTTCCCATTCGGTGCTTTCCCCATGAGAACTGCCCACTGGCCTGACGGCTGGCGGGCTTTTTTGTATCAGCGGAACCTTATTACTCATGCTCAGTTCTTGGCGGCAGCGCCCCGCACGCTGCTGGCCAAGGAAAGGCAACCCTTGGCCGGGCCCGCATCGGTCCTCACCCAAGCGGTGCGGGCCCACTGTCGATGCTGCCGAGCCCGTCTTCACACCCTTGGGCGTATCTTTCGAACAGTTCCACCTTTTCTGGATAAGGAAGGCGGTGTAAACGCTGGCAACCTTCGCACCGATAGTGGGCGGCAACGATGAACCAACGCCCTGGCTTGGTGAACTCGTTTCCACATCCGGGGCATTTGAGTGTCATCTCAACCGAAGATAGTTTCTGGGAGAGCGGCATCAGGTCGCGTAACTCAAACTGCCGACGCCAGAATCAGCGTTATCCCCACCACCGTCGACGCATAGATCGTGGCTAAAGCACGATCGGTCGAGGAATACTCGGCGGGTGTGCGAGGCCGGCGAAGTCGGGGCCTCGGAATGTTTCGGTGCCCACGGGACGTTGGCGGAAGCGTTGTCATTGCAAGCGCGCAAAGATAGACGCTGGGCTATATCGGCGGCGATCAGAGAATAGTCCGCCACCAATTTCGACCTGTCCGAGACAATGGAGATTTCACGTTGCAACATCGCGCGCCTCCCATGAGTTCTCCCAACT
>NZ_RZQA01000938.1:0-2301 GCF_004022915.1 Mesorhizobium sp. M7A.F.Ca.US.006.04.2.1 | reverse complement strand
GTGCAGCTGGGCGCATGTCCGCGGCCGCCGCACGTGGCGGCGCGCATTTGGCCGGTAGCACCTCGACTGCTTACGGCCTTGCCGCTGCAACATCCGGCCAGAGCGGCGCAGGCTCGATCGCCGCCGGCTTGGCTGGCGTCGCCAGCGCCGGGGCCGGCGCTTCTGTCCAGCCGGTGAAGCAGGCGCTATCGCGCGCGGCGTCAGCCCTGTCTTTCAGCCAGCAGGCCGGCCGCTCGGCCGCATGGACTGCGACCGGTGGGGAGCAGCCATCGGGAGTAGCGGCTTCTGGGCGTAGTTCAGGCGGTGAGGCCGGTGCGGGATCTCCGCCGGAATGGGCCAACCGCATGAAGCGCGGCCAGACCATGAGCCATGGGGCCAGCATGGCCGCGCATTCCCTCCGCTCCGGCGACCATGGCGGTGGCTCGATGAATGTTTCCCTCAGTCAGGACGAACGCCGATGAACCTCTTCAGACGATCTTCCGTTCGGTACGGAACAACACCGCAGCCGGAGACGCCATATCAGCGTGCCGCCCAGGTCTGGGATGACCGCATCGGTTCAGCCCGTGTACAAGCAAAGAATTGGCGGCTGATGGCCTTCGGCTCACTCGTCCTGGCCGGCGGTTTCGCTTCGGCCTTGGTCTGGCAGTCGACGCGCGGGTCGGTGGTCCCTTGGATCGTTCAGGTCGACAAGCTCGGCGAGGCGCAGGCCATCGCTCCGGCTGTTGCCGATTATCATCCGACCGATCCGCAGACCGCATGGCATCTCGCCCGCTTCATCGAAGAGGTGAGAAGCATTCCGGACGATCCGGTCATCGTCCGCCAGAACTGGTTGCGCGCCTACGACTACACGACCGATCGCGGCGCCGTCTCTCTCAACGACTACGCGCGCCTGAACGATCCTTTTGCCAAGGTCGGCAAGATACAGATCGCGGTCGAGGTCTCCAGCGTCATCCGGGCTTCCCCGGACTCGTTCCGCGTCGCCTGGACCGAGCGTCGCTACGAGAACGGCAGCCTGGCGAGCACCGAGCGCTGGACCGCCATAATCACCATCGTCATTCAGCAACCCCGCGACGCCGACCGGCTGAAGGCGAATCCGCTCGGCGTTTACGTCAACGCCATCAATTGGTCGAAGGAGCTTTCATGATGTCCGCGGCACGAACGCGCAAGACGACGAGACGGACCGCCCGCGACATCACAAGGGTACGTTCGCTTGCTCTGGCATTGCTGTCAGCGACGGCGCTCGCCGGCTGCGCCTCGAAAAAATACATCCCGCCAGAGATCCGGTATGACGATGCGGTCCCCGCCGTGCAGAAGGCCGGCCCGCCCGGTCCGGTAAAGGTGGTGGAACTGCCGAAACCGCTTCCGCTCCCGGGTCAGCTGAAGCCGGTCGGGATCAGCAGGGCGAAGCCCGAGCCGGCCGATCCCAGACAGCGGATCAGTCAGGCGAATGAGACCGCTCGGATGCAGCCGGTCCGCGACGGCTTTATCAACGCGATCCAGCTCTATCCCTGGAGCGAAGGTGCGCTCTACCAGATTTATGCAGCGCCCGGTCAGGTCACCGACATCGCGCTGCAGCCGGGTGAACAGCTCGTCGGCTCTGGACCCGTCGCCGCGGGCGACACGGTGCGCTGGATCATCGGCGACACGCAGAGCGGGGCAGGGGAGCGGCTACAGGTCCACATCCTCGTCAAGCCGACTCGATCTGACCTTCAGACGAACCTCGTCATCAACAGTGATCGCCGCACCTACCATCTTGAGCTGCGATCGACCGAAAAGACCTATATGGCCTCGGTATCATGGCAGTATCCGCAGGATGAGTTGATCGCGCTGCGGCGCCAGAACGCACAGGCGTCCGCAGCACAGCCAGTCGCTGCCGGCGTCGACATCCAGAAACTCAATTTCCGCTATCGCATCGAGGGTGACGCCGCACCCTGGAGGCCGCTGCGCGCCTTCGACGATGGCGCGAAGGTCTACATCGAGTTTCCGTCTGGCATTGGCCAGGGCGAGATGCCGCCGCTCTTCGTCATCGGCCCGTCAGGGGGCTCCGAGCTGGTCAACTACCGCGCCCGGCAGAATCACTACGTCGTCGACCGCCTCTTTGCCGCTGCCGAACTAAGACTCGGCGGCAAGACGAGCGAGAGGCGCGTCCGCATCGTGCGCACCGATGGGAGCCGGCCCCGGCATAGCGCAGGATTGTTCAGATGAGCGACCCAACGAATGGCTTGAACCGGGACATCCGCGCTGAACTGCGTCTGCGCCCCGAGCCTGCCAGGGTGACGCGACTCTCGCGCAAGGTGCTGA
>NZ_RZQA01000937.1:0-2304 GCF_004022915.1 Mesorhizobium sp. M7A.F.Ca.US.006.04.2.1 | reverse complement strand
CCACCAACACGCTTTCGATTGCGCGGATGCGTGCCAGCGCTCTCACTTCGAAGCCCGCCTGGTTGCCGGCGCCGAATATCGCCAGAACCTTGGCCTGCTTGCGCGCAAGAAGATCAGCTGCAACCGCGTCGGCTGCGGCCGTCCTGTAGGCGTTCACCTTTCCGGCCTCGATTACGGCGCGGAGCCGTCCTGTATTCTGATCGAGCAGCACGATGGTGGAGTTGTGGCGGGGAAGGCCACGTGCCGGGTTGCCTGACCAGAAGGAGCCGATTTTCACTCCGGTCAGGTCGTCCGACGAGCCGGATTTGATAGAGAAGGTATTGCTCGCCTCCTGCGTGCGCCCGATGACAGCAGGGAAGACCCAGCTCTGCCCCGATGCTGCTGCCACGAGCGCCTCCCGCGCCGCCTCGAAGGCAAGTTCATGCGTGACAAGGGCGGCTGACTCGTCTTCGCTGATGTAGATCATCCGAAATTCCTTCTGAGCATCAAGCGCTCATCGCTGAGACGTGTCGCGGCTATGCCATCGTGGAGGCTGAGAACGCATCCGTTTTGGATGGGTGCGGAGGACACGCCGAGCGAGGGTAATCACAAAACGGGGACTCAAGCTGCCCGCTATTTCTTCGCCTGATTTGTGCAACCTTGCGTGCCGAGGAACTGACGAAAACGAATGATCTCGCTTATTTGAAAGGGCAAAACAGCAGAGAAATCTGCTGTTGGGGCGCAATTCTAAGGTCCACTTCAATTCGACAGTGATCAAGAGACGGCACCTCCCATGGCCCCCCAACTCGAGCGAGACATCGTCATCCCTAGCGAACTGATGATATTGGAAACCCGTCATTTGCCGGGCGCGCTGAAGCTGTCGCAGGAGATGGGCTGGCCCTATCGCCTGGAGGATTGGGAATTCGCCGCCACTGTCGGCGGGGGGCTGGTTCTCGAGCAGGCAGGGCAGGTGATTGGTACCGCCATGTCGTGGATTTACGGCAAGGCTTTTGCCACCGTCGGCATGATCATCGTCACTGGCCCTGCGCAAGGCGGTGGCAACGGTTCGCGGCTGTTTGATGGATTGCTTGAGGCTGTGCAGTGTCGCAATGTGCTGCTCACGTCCACCGAAGAGGGGCTCGCGCTTTACAAGCGCCGCGGCTTCACTGGCTGGGGCACGGTGCTCCAGCACCAAGGCCTGCTGACCACTGCGGTGACGCGGGGGGGCGGTAACGGTGTGCGTCAGGCGACGATCTCCGACCTCGCCGCGATCCAGGCGTTCGATGAACGGGCCACGGGCATGCCGCGACCATCGATGGTCGCGGCACTCGCCGATGTGGGCAAGGTCGTCGTAGTCGAACGCGACGGGCGGATTGCCGGCTACGCCATCAGCAGGAGGGTCGGCCGGGGCTATGTCATCGGCCCCTGTGCGGCCGAGAGTGACCAGGATGCGCGGCTTTTGATCTTGGCGCAGCTTTCTAGGCTTCATGATCAATTCGTTCGCATCGATATCTATGCCGAAGATGGATTGGGCGATTGGCTCGAGAGCCTCGGCCTCCAGCAGGTCAGCTCGGCGACTGCCATGGTCAAGGGGCAGCGGCCTGTCTCCGAGGGCTCAGCCCATATGTACGCGCTGGCAAACCAGTCGTTCACCTAGGAAACGAGATGATGAACAAGATGGCGGCAAACCTGGCAGCGAGCGAGACGACTGAGACGATCGACGCCTTGATTACCCCAGCGCTGCTTTTGGATCGCGGACGGCTCGAGCGCAATATTCAGCGCCTGGCTGAGCGTGCCAAGGAGCTTGGCGTGGTGCTGCGCCCGCATATGAAAACGGCCAAAAGCATCGACGTCGCCCGATACGCGTTCCCTCGCGAGCCCGGTCCGATCACGGTCTCGACCATCGCCGAGGCGGAATATTTCGCGGACCACGGCTTTCGCGACATCACTTATGCGGTTGGCATCTCGCCGGCTTCGGCCAGGCGCGCCATGGAGCTTTGTCGCCGTACCGACGCTGATGTGAAGCTGTTGCTCGATACTGTGGAGCAGGCCGATGTCTTGGCCGACGCGCGCCAAGTCACCGGCATGACGCCATCGGTCTTCATAGAACTGGACTGCGATGACCATCGCGGCGGATTGAAGCCGGACGACCCGAGATTGCCCGACGTGGCCGGCAGGGTCGGCGCTGCCGGTGCCAAGCTCGTCGGGGTTCTCGCTCATGCGGGCGAATCCTACGGCTTGAACACGCCCGATGCCCTGGTCAGGGCAGCGGAGAACGAGCGTTCAGCCACCGTGCGCGCAGCTGAAATCTTGCGCGCCCATGGC
>NZ_RZQA01000936.1:0-2314 GCF_004022915.1 Mesorhizobium sp. M7A.F.Ca.US.006.04.2.1 | reverse complement strand
GAGTAGGGGAGTAGGGGAGTAGGGTGTGTGTTCCGCAGGTGCGATCTGCCCCTACTGTCTTACTGCCCTATTCCCTTACTCCCCTAGAGCAATCAAATGCCTTCACCGGCAAGTTCCTCCGAAATCGTGCCGACCTGGTCCTGGGCGCTGCGCATCATCGGATAGATGGCCAGCACCTTTTGCCAGGCCTCGAGCGCCGATTGCTTGTGGCCGGTCAACGCCATGATCTGCGCCAGGCCGGACAGCGCACCGAAATGGCGCGGCTCGAGCTGCAGCGTATGGTCGATGTCGGACATCGACTTGCCGTAGTTCTTCATCATGAAATGGACGGTGGCGCGCCGGTTCCAGCCCTCGGCATAAGTAGGCTGCAAAGTCACCACCTGGTCGAGGAAATCGAGCGCGACGTCGAACTTCTGGCCCTCGACGGCTTTTTGCGACCATTGCATCATCAGGTCGATCGAGGCGCTGCCGGATTGCGACCACTCGCTCCAGATGTTGCCGGCGATGCGCTCCGCCGCCTTTTCGTTGCGTTCGCGTTTCAAGTCGCTGAACAGCTGATCGAGGCGGGCTTGTTTCGTCGTTGGGGCGGGCGGCGCATCCTGAGTGGACGGCGGCGCGACAGCACCATCCGCCCATGCCGGGCCATAAATGACGCCGGAAACAAGCAGAGATGTCAAAAATGCAAAAGGAATCCGCATCGCCGGACTCTAGTCCCGGGCGAGAGAACGTCAAACTGAATTTGGCGTGAAAAGGCCGGCAGACGGCGACAAGCATCAAATGGGCGGAGGCGACAGCCTCCTGCCCGAAAACTCAGCCCTGACGTGCCTTGTAGCGCGGGGCGGTCTTGTTGATGATGTAGATGCGGCCCTTGCGGCGAACCAGCTGGTTGTCGCGGTGACGCGCCTTCAGCGCCTTGAGCGAATTCTTGATCTTCATGGTCTTGCCTGTCGGTGTGGACCCGGTTGGGTCGAAATTTTAAGGCGCGCCAGAAGACGCGCCTTTGAACTGTGGGTGGCTCATAAACGAGGAGCCTTGTCCCTGTCAACCGCAAGCGTGCTCCATAGCGGCTGTGAATCATCCCTGTCATCAATTATCCGCCATGTCTGCCTTGCGGCATTGCGCGGCCCTGGGCCGGCTGGGATGATGCGGTCGCCGTGAAATGATTTGGAGACGACTATGCGCCGGATGTTCCTGGCCGCCTGCCTTGTCCTGCTGGCGGCAGCTTCGGTTGCGCGCGCGCAGGAATGCGACCGCAGCGACGACAGCCAGCAAATGATGAACATCTGTGCCGGCGAGGATTACCAGGCGGCCGACGCCAGGCTCAACACGGCCTATCAGAACCTCACCAGCTCGGACGATGCCAACGGCAAGAGATTGCTGCAGGTGGCGCAACGCGCCTGGATCACTTTTCGCGATGCCGAGTGCGCGCATTCCACCGCCGCCAGCGAAGGCGGATCGATCCATTCGATGGAAGTTTCGCAATGCCTGACCCAGATTGACCAATGACCGCGTCAAGCAGCTCGCTGCCGCGGCCAATTGCGAGGAAGGCGATGGGAGTTGCGCCAATACAGGGCAGGACGAGAGCGACGACGCGCAGTAGGCAACCTTATGAGGCGCGACGTCTGATCCGAGTGAAATGACCCATCTTGCGGCCGGGCCGCGCTTCGGTCTTGCCGTAGAGATGCAGCATCAGATCGGGCTCGGCGAGAAGCTCCGGGACGCGCAGCACATCGTCGCCGATCAGGTTTTCCATCACGCAGTCGGAATGGCGGTCCGGGCCGCCGAGCGGCAGGCCGGCGATGGCGCGGATATGCTGCTCGAACTGCGAAACGACACAGGCGGCTTCCGTCCAATGGCCGGAATTGTGCACGCGCGGCGCGATCTCGTTGGCCAGCAGCGAGCCATCGGCCAGCACGAAGAACTCGACGCCGATGACACCGACATAGTCGAGCGCCGCAAGGATCTTCGATGCGGCCGTTCGGGCTGCTTGCGCCGTCTCCGGCATAATGGCGGCCGGCAAGGTCGATGTGTGGAGAATGCCGTTGCGATGGATATTCTCGGCTGGATCGTAGGCGACAACCGCACCGTCCAGCCCACGCGCCGCGATCACCGATATCTCGCGCTCGAACGGCACGAAGGACTCCAGAATCAGCGGCACATTGCCCATCGCCTCGCATGTGCCGGCAAAACCGCCGGCTTCCATGTTGCGGAAGACGCGCTGGCCCTTGCCGTCATATCCCATGCGCCGGGTCTTCAGGATGCCGCTGCCGTCGAATGCTTTCAGCGCCGCCGCCAGCTCGTCATCATTGTCGAC
>NZ_RZQA01000935.1:0-2314 GCF_004022915.1 Mesorhizobium sp. M7A.F.Ca.US.006.04.2.1 | reverse complement strand
GGCGTAGCCGACAGGTTTTGCCCAGCCTTCCGGCTGCAGAATCGTGTGCATTCAAAACCTCCCGGTATTCCAAAACCCAATTTTCAAAATCGAACGCTCGTCAATTTGCCGCCGTCAGGCCGCGCCCATCACTTGCCGCGCAATCACCACTTTCTGCACGTCGGAGGCACCCTCATAGATGCGCAGCGCGCGGATCTCGCGATACAGGCTTTCGACGATGTGGCCTTTGCGGACGCCGTCGCCGCCGTGCAGTTGCACGGCCTTGTCGATCACCTCTTGCGCCTTGTCGGTGGCAAACAGCTTGGCCATTGCGGCTTCGCGGGTGACGCGGGGCGCGCCCATGTCCTTGGTCCAGGCGGCACGGTAGACCAGCAGCGCCGCCGCATCGACATCGAGCGCCATGTCGGCGATGTGCCCCTGCACCATTTGCAATTCGGCCATCGGCGCGCCGAACAGTTTGCGCTCGGCCACGCGTTTGATGCTTTCATCCAGTGCGCGGCGGGCAAAGCCGAGTGCCGCCGCACCGACAGTCGAGCGGAACACGTCGAGCACCGACATGGCGATGCGGAAGCCGTCGCCGGGCTTGCCGATCAGTGCGGCGGCCGGCAGGCGGACCTGGTCGAAAGACAGCCGCGCCAGCGGATGCGGCGCGATAACTTCGAGCCGTTCGGCGATACCAAGGCCCTTCGCGTCGCCAGGCACGAGGAAGGCGGAAAGCCCCTTGGCGCCCGGCGCCTCGCCGGTGCGGGCAAAGACGATATAGAGATCGGCGATGCCGCCATTGGAAATCCAGGTTTTTTCACCGGACAGAATGTAGTCGTCGCCGTCGCGGGTCGCCGTCATCTCGGTGTTGGCGACGTCCGATCCCGAGCGCGGTTCCGACAGGGCGAAGGCTGATATCGCCTTGCCGGCGCGTGTCTTCGAAAGCCATTGCTGCTGCTCCGGCGTACCGAACAGGCTGAGCGCGCCGGTGCCGAGCCCTTGCATGGCGAAAGCGAAATCGGCCAACCCGTCATAGCGGGCAAGCGTCTCGCGCGTGATGCACAAAGTGCGGACGTCGAGGGGGCCCGGATTGTCGGTGTCGAGCGCCGTAGGCTTCAGCCAGCCGTCTTGGCCAAGCTTGGTCACCAGCTCGCGGCAGGCCGCGTCGACATCATGATGATCGACTGGGAGGTTGGTCGTGCACCATGCCTCGAGGTGCTCGGCTAGTTTGCGATGGCGGTCTTCGAAGAACGGCCAGGAGAGGAAGGAACGATCAGGCATTGGTGGCCCCGCTATTGAGGCCTTGCGCACTACGGCGCCCCCCTCCCGCCAACGTCTCCACGCAAAGCATCATCCTCAATCCCCCTCGAACACCGGCTTTTCCTTGGCCACGAACGCCTTGTAGGCGCGCTCGAAGTCGCGGGTCTGCATGCAGATCGCTTGCGCCTGCGCTTCCGCCTCGATCGCCTGGTCGAGACCCATCGACCATTCCTGGTTGAGCTGGGTCTTGGTGATGCCGTGCGCGAAGGTCGGGCCGGAGACGATGCGCGCCGCCATGTCGAGCGCGTCGGCCTCCAGCGATGCGGCATCGACCAGCCGGTTGTAGAAACCCCAGCGTTCGCCTTCATCAGCCGTCATGGTGCGGCCGGTGTAGAGCAGCTCGGCGGCGCGGCCCTGGCCGATGATGCGCGGCAGGATCGCGCAGGCGCCCATGTCGCAGCCGGCGAGGCCGACGCGGGTGAACAGGAACGCGGTCTTGGCTTCCGGCGTGGCGATGCGGATGTCGGAGCTCATCGCAATGATGGCGCCGGCGCCGACCGCGACGCCGTCGACCGCCGCAATGATCGGCTTGCCGCAATTCAGCATCGCCTTGACGAAATCGCCAGTCATGCGGGTGAAGGCCAGGAGCTCCTTCATGTCCATCTTGACCAGCGGGCCGATAATATCGTGGACATCGCCGCCGGAGCAGAAATTGCCGCCATTGGAAAGGAACACCACGGCGTCGACATCGTCGGCATAGACGAGGTCGCGGAACGTGTCGCGAAGCTCGGCATAGCTGTCGAAGGTCAGCGGGTTCTTGCGCTCCGGTCGGTCGAGCCGGACCTTGGCGATCCTGCCCCCGACCTCCCAGAGGAAATGCTTCGGCTTGCGCCCGGCCATTGCGGTCATTCGCGTCCCTCCCAGTTGCTGCGGAACGAGGTCAGCATGCCGGTCAGCCGGCGCGCGTCGTCCTCGCTGACCTTGCCCAGCAATTCGCCGATCCAGCCTTCATGCGCCGCGGCAATGGCGGCAAAGGCCTGCGTCCCTTCCTCGGTCAGCCGCACCATCGAGG
>NZ_RZQA01000934.1:0-2326 GCF_004022915.1 Mesorhizobium sp. M7A.F.Ca.US.006.04.2.1 | reverse complement strand
CATCGGCGAAGGCGCGGATGTTCTCTTCCAGGGCCTTGACGTCGAACGAGACCTTGCCGACGCCGGCATGGACGATGCCAGCCTTCTCGACACGGAACTCGACGGCGCCGCCCTTGGACGCCTTGACGGCGGCGGCAACGTCGGTGGTGACGGTTCCGACCTTCGGGTTCGGCATCATGCCGCGCGGGCCGAGCACCTTGCCCAGACGGCCGACCAGCGGCATCATGTCCGGCGTGGCGATGCAGCGATCGAAATCGATCGTGCCCTTCTGGACGATGTCGACCAGATCCTCGGCACCAACGATGTCGGCGCCGGCAGCGCGCGCTTCGTCGGCCTTGTCGCCACGGGCGAACACGGCGACACGTACCGAGCGGCCGGTGCCGTTCGGCAGGTTGACCACGCCGCGGACCATCTGGTCGGCATGGCGCGGGTCGACGCCGAGGTTCATGGCGACTTCGATGGTCTCATCGAACTTCACCGAGGAACGGTCCTTGAGCAGCTTCAGCGCATCACCCAGGGCATAAGCCTTGTTGGGATCGATGCCTTCGCGGGTCTTCGATACACGCTTTGCAATCTTTGCCATGATCTTAGCCCACCACTTCCAGACCCATCGAGCGGGCGGAGCCCTCGACCATGCGCATGGCCGCTTCGACGTCGTTTGCGTTCAGGTCTTTCATCTTCGCGGTGGCAATCTCGCGGACCTTGTCACGCGAAACCGTACCGGCCTTGACCTTGCCCGGCTCCTTGGAACCAGAGGTCAGGTTCGCCGCCTTCTTCAGGAAGTAGCTCACCGGCGCCGTCTTCATGACGAAGGTGAAGGACTTGTCCTGATAGTAGGTGATGACAACCGGAACCGGCGATCCCTTTTCCATTTCCTGGGTCTGCGCGTTGAACGCCTTGCAGAACTCCATGATGTTGATGCCACGCTGACCAAGCGCCGGGCCGATCGGGGGAGACGGCGTAGCCGATCCCGCTTTCACCTGGAGCTTGAGCTGGCCTGCAATTTTCTTAGCCATCTCTTTTCCTGCCTTTGTCTATGCCGGTCATGCCGGCGGTTGCAGTCTGGTGGTGCGATCCATGCGGCCGGCTAAAGCCGCATTCGTCTCCCACCGTTCTCAGGCCGCGCTTCCGCGCCGCCTCCCCTGATCGCCAAACCTGCTTCAGGGATTTCGTATCAGCCCTTTTCGACCTGCCCGAATTCCAGATCGACAGGCACGGCGCGCCCGAAGATCGAAACTTCCACCTTGAGCCGCGCCCGCTCCTCGTCCACTTCCTGGACGAAACCGTTGAACGACGCGAAGGGACCATCCGAAACGCGGATCGCTTCGCCGATCTCGAACGTGACCGAGGGCTTGGGCCGCTCGACGCCTTCCTGGACCTGGTTCAGGATGCGCTGCGCTTCCGCCTCGGTGATCGGCACCGGCTTGGAGTCACCCAGGAAGCCGGTGACCTTCGGCGTGTTCTTGACCAGCGAGAACACGGCGTCGGTCAGATTGGCCTTCAGCAGCACATAGCCCGGGAAGAACTTGCGCTCGGCATCGACCTTGCGGCCGCGGCGAACTTCGACGACCTTCTCGGTCGGAACCACGATCTGGTGGATGTCGGCAGACAGGCCCTTCTGCTTGGCCTTGTTCTCGATATCCTCGGCGACCTTCTTTTCAAAGTTCGAATAGGCGTGGACGATGTACCAGCGCGCGGTCATTTCAAGACTTCTCCGTAATCGCCGGACTTAGCGTCCGATGCCCAGAATCTGTTCGACCGCGAGGCCCATGAGCTGATCAGCGGTGAAGAAAAAGATCATCGCGATCACTGCGAAGGCCAGAACCATCACCGTCGAGATCATCGTTTCGCGCCGCGACGGCCAAGTCACCTTGGCGGTCTCCGCGCGAACCTGCTGGAGAAAGACGAAAGGATTTGTGGTTTTCGAAGCCATATGCCGCTCTGTCTTCAAGACCCGTTGGCCGGGTCTCCTGGATGATCCCGCTGGCCGGGACGTGCCGCCTGAGCGAATTTCGCGCCGAATCAGCGCAATCATTTCGCCCATGCAAATCAGACGCGTAAAGCCGGTTTCCCAGCTCCACGCGTCGCGTGTCTGTTTCGTCTACATAAAACCGATTCTTGATCCACGCAAGTGGCAAGTCTCCGCTTTATGACCAAACACCGCCTCGGAACCATCCAGTCGTTCCGTCCCGGCTATGGCGCTCTTATGCCCCAATCGACCCTATATGGCAAGCGGGTTGCCGATTTTCAAAGGCCGGACCATGGAAATATCGTTTTGAACGCCATTCCGAAACGGCGAGACATTGGGTTGAATGCCATTCAGGGA
>NZ_RZQA01000933.1:0-2331 GCF_004022915.1 Mesorhizobium sp. M7A.F.Ca.US.006.04.2.1 | reverse complement strand
GCAATGGAGAGGATCGCCGCCGAGGGTGGCTATCCGCTCGCCGCCGCAGCGTTCCAATTCCCCTTGCATGAAGCTGCCGTCGCCACCGTACTGACCGGCACCGCCAAGCTGGCAAATCTGACGCGCAACCTCGAGCTGCTCGACATCGACGTACCGGAAACGGAATACGCCAAATATCGTCCCTACACGCTGGTGCAGGAGCTGGCGTGAAACTTCATGTTCTTGCGGCACATGGAGGAATGGATATTCCATATTGACGAATTGGTGGAATTAATATTCCATACGTTCCCAGAACGGAACGGAAGCGTGACGGCGCCAATGGGAGAACAGGGCGGGGGATCTGCCTCTGCCAGACCTCGCAACGACTGGTCAAACACCGCTTGCATCGATCTGTTCGATGCACTATCAAAACAGGGCAACTGTTTTTTATTGATAAAGTTCTGTTTGGGACCGCGCCTATCCGGACGGAGCTTCCGTATCGTTCACCGGGCGACTTAGGGAGGAAACCTCATGAAATTCGTGACCAGCATTCTCAACCGCCGCGCCGTCATGACGCTGGCAGCAGCTTCAATGCTCGCCGGCGTCATGCATTCGGCGCCGGTTTCGGCGGCGGACGTCACCATTCCGATCATCGTCAAGGACACCACGTCCTTCTACTGGCAGATCGTTCTGGCCGGCGCCCGCAAGGCCGGCAAGGATCTCGGCGTCAACGTGCCGGAACTCGGCGCCCAGGCTGAAACCGACGTCAACGGCCAGGTCTCGATCCTCGAGAACGCCGTTGCCAGCAACCCGGCGGCCATCGTCATTGCGCCGACCGAGTTCAAGGCGCTCGGCAAGCCGATCGATGAAGCCGCTGCCAAGGTGAAGGTCATCGGCATCGACTCCGGTGCCGACTCCAAGGCCTTCACCTCGTTCCTGACCACTGACAATGTGCAGGGCGGCCGCGTCGCTGCCGACGGCCTCGCCGCCGCCATCGGCGCCGCCAACGGCGGCAAGATCGAGGGCGACGTCGCCCTGATCACCAACGCACCGGGCGCCGGCTCGCTCGAACAGCGCAAGCAGGGCTTCACCGAACAGCTGGCCGCCAAATATCCGGGCCTCAAGCTGGTTGCCGACAAATATGCCGACGGCCAGGCCACCACCGGCCTCAACATCGCCACCGACCT
The DNA here is from genome assembly GCF_004022915.1 of Mesorhizobium sp. M7A.F.Ca.US.006.04.2.1. Classification (NCBI taxonomy): domain Bacteria; kingdom Pseudomonadati; phylum Pseudomonadota; class Alphaproteobacteria; order Hyphomicrobiales; family Phyllobacteriaceae; genus Mesorhizobium; species Mesorhizobium sp. M7A.F.Ca.US.006.04.2.1. The sequence continues at coordinate 1,165 of NZ_RZQA01000933.1, read as the reverse complement.
GATCACCGCCAACCCGAACCTCAAAGGCATCTTCGCTTCCAACCTGATCATGGCGCAGGGCGTCGGCCAGGCCGTCGCGGAAAACAACCTAGGCGGCAAGCTGGCGCTGGTCGGTTTCGACAGCGACGAGAAGCTGATCAAGTTCCTCAACGACGGCGTCATTTCCGCCCTCGTCGTCCAGGATCCGTACCGGATGGGCTATGACGGCATCAAGACCGCGCTCGCCGCCTCCAAGGGCGAAAAGGTCGAAGCCAATGTCGACACCGGCGCCAATCTGGTGACCAAGGACAACATGAAAGACCCCAAGATCGACGCGCTGCTCAATCCGAAGCTCTGAGCCGTCGCATCCGCAATCGTCTCCGGGGCACCTCGCCCCGGAGACACAAACTGCCGCACGAACGGCTTGGCAATCCGCACGCCTGAGCCAGGCTGTTTTCGAGGCATATCCCTGCCTCGCCGCGTGCCAATCGTGAGGCCAGCCTGGGAAGCCAATCAGGGAGGCCAATCTGGGAGGATTGTCATGATTTCGACGGCGCAGGAACTGCATCCCGCACCCGTTCTGGAACAGGGGCGGACTATCCTCGAATTGCGTGGGCTGGAGAAGCGCTATCCCGGCACCCACGCGCTGAAACCGGTCGACCTCGCCTTCAAGTCCGGTGAGATCCACGCCATCGTCGGCGAAAACGGCGCCGGCAAATCCACGCTCATCAAGCTTCTGACCGGCGTCATGCCGCGCACCTCCGGAGAGATTGTCTGGGAGGGCCAGCCGGCCGCCCTGGCGACGCCGCACGAGGCGATGGCGCTCGGCATCAATGCCGTGCACCAGGAAGTCGTGCTGTGCCGTCACCTGACGGTCGCCGCCAACATGTTCCTCGGCGAGGAGAATTCGCGCTTCGGCATCCTGCAGCAGCGCGCCATGGTCAGGCAGGCGCAGACGATCATCGACGACCTCGGCTTCGACCTGCCGGCGCATGTCACGCTCGGCGACCTGACCATCGGCCAGCAGCAGCTGATAGCCGCCGCCCGCGCCACCGTGCGCGGCACCAAATTCCTGATCTTCGACGAGCCGACCGCCTACCTCACCCGCAAGGAGGCCGACCAGCTCTTCACGCTGATCCGCCGTCTGAAGGGCGAAGGCGTGACGATCATCTACATCAGCCACCGC
>NZ_RZQA01000932.1:0-2334 GCF_004022915.1 Mesorhizobium sp. M7A.F.Ca.US.006.04.2.1 | reverse complement strand
GGCAGGATGTATCTGACGCCGCTGGTCGGCTTCCTGCTGCTGTTCCTCGGCTTTCCGGCGATCGTCAACCTGATCTATTCCGTTTCGACCGTTACATTCGAGACGCTGCGCAGTCCGGTGTTGAGTGGTTTCGCCAACTATGTCGCGGTGTTGAACGACCGCGAATTCTGGAGCTCGGCCTGGTTCTCTCTGCGCTTCGGTATTCTTACCGCATCAGCGGAATGTCTGATCGGTCTTTTCCTTGCCATCTTCCTGGCGCCGCTTCTGAGCAAGCGCCCAGTTCTGATGGCGCCGTTGATGCTGCCGCTGATGGTCGCGCCGGCCATGGTCGGTCTCATGTACCGGCTGGTGCTGCATGAATTCGCGGGCCCCGTCCCCTACTATCTCTTCGAATGGTTTGGCGACAGCCCGGCCTTCCTCGACATCGACAATGCCTTCCGCACCCTTGTCGTCGTGGAGACGCTGCAATGGACGCCTTTCGCCTTCCTGCTCTTCTACATGGCCTATTCGGCCATACCGCTCGACGTGCGCGAAGCCTCCTCGCTCGATGGCGCATCACCGTTTGAGATCGTCCGGTGGATCGACCTGCCATTGATGAAGCCGACGCTGGTCATCGCGTTTTTCATCCGTTTCATCGACGGTTTCCGGGTGTTCGACAATGTCTATGCATTGACCGGCAGTGGTGCAGGAGGTTCAACGACGTCCTTGTCGATCTACATCTACCAAGCCTTCTTCAAGGAAGGGGCTATTGGCAAGGCGGTCGCCGCCTCGGTTGTCCTGTTCATGGCGTCGTTCATCGTTCTCCACTGCCTTAACCGGCTTGCCGGCCGCAGGAAGCGTTGACGATGGCCGGGGCACTGCGCTGGATCGTTTTTGCCATCGCCGTGCTGGCGATGAATTTCCCCACTATCGTGACGCTGATCACATCGCTCAAAAGCCAGCGCGAGCTTTCGACGAACCCCGGTTTGTGGATCAGCCAGCCGACGCTCGACAACTATCTGGAGGTCCTGACGCAGACCAGCCGCTTCAACATCTATGCCTATCTGCTGAACAGCACCGTGGCGGCGCTGATCGGAACCGGCCTTGCGATCGTGCTCGCGTTCCCGGCTGCCTATGCGATCGCGCGCAGCGAGGCGGGAAAGCGCTTGGTCCTGCCGATCGTCATCAATCTTCGCGCCGTGCCGCTGATCATCTTCGCGATCCCGCTTTACATGATGTACCAGTGGCTGGGCCTGCTCGATACGCGGATCGGGCTCGGGCTCATCCTGACCATCGTCAACGCGCCGCTTGCACTCGTCATCCTGGTGAACGCGATTTCAGATGTACCAGTCGAACTCGACGAGGCGGCGAAAGTCGATGGCGCAAATTCCTTGCAGGTGATGATGATGATCGTCCGGCCCGTCATCCGACCGGCGCTGGTCACAACCTTCATCTTCGGCTTCATCACCGCCTGGAACGAATTCCTCTTCGGCCTCATGCTGACAACCAGTCGTGCCGTGCCGATGACGGTCGGCGCATCCTTCTTCTTCGCCGCGAGCGGCGGTGGCGTGAAATGGGGAACCGCTTCCGCGGTCATGATGCTGGGCGCCTTGCCGCCGGCATTGCTGGGTCTTGTGATGTATCGGCAGATATCGGGATCCATGACCGCTGGGGCGGTCAAAGGCTAAAGCAAGAAGAAGTTCGTCTTTCCGACAAATTGGACAACCCAATCCGACAGCGCCAGCGCACTTGTCAGGCCAGGTGACTCGATTCCGAAAAGACGGATCAGCCGTCCGGACGGATCAGCCAGAATGTCGAAATCGCCGAACTGCAACCCGTTCGTTAGGCCGTAGCCCACAATAGCTCGGCTCCAGTTCCCCCTCTCTCAGCCCCGGCCAATAGATGGCGCGTAAAATGGTGTGGCCTCGGGCTGGCCGAGGAAGGAAGAAATGGTGCAGCTTGCTGATGGCGAAATCGCGATGGCGCAGACGCAGCGCAGTCTGGTTAGGTCCAGCCTAAGCCGAACTACTGAAAATCATAATTTGTGCAGCGCACCCAACGTGCTTTGCTCCGCCATCGGCTGAAAGAAAACAAGAAAAGAACGTCAGGCGACAGGCTTCGGCGATGCCTCCGGAGCGGGTTTCGTTCGGGCCGGGATAACGCCCGACTTCAGAAAAACAGGGGAACGTGATGACGACAATAATCTCGAAGTTTCGCCGGGCCGCGCTGGTGGCCGGCATTGCGCTCAGCGCCATATCGGTGAGCCTCCACGCCGAAGCTGGCAGCTTGAAACTGGGCATGACGACCTGGGTGGGGTACGGACCGCTCTTCCTTGCCCGTGACATGGGTTACTTC
>NZ_RZQA01000931.1:0-2335 GCF_004022915.1 Mesorhizobium sp. M7A.F.Ca.US.006.04.2.1 | reverse complement strand
CCTTTGGTCCGTTCCTGCTCGACCCTGAGAAGGGGACGCTCCTGCGACATGAAATACCGATCTCCATCGGGCATCGCGGCATCACGCTGCTCGCCACGCTTGCGGCCCGGCCCGGCGACATCCTGACCAAGGACGAGCTGATGGAAGCTGCCTGGCCGGGCCGGGCGGTCGAGGAAAGCAATCTCACCGTCCAGATTGCGACGCTGAGGAAGGCGCTCGGCCCCACCGACCAAGGTGGCGACTGGATCGCCACCGTGCCTCGCGTCGGCTACCGCTTCACCGCGCCTGTCGAGCGCGTGGAAGGTTCAGTGCAGCGACCAATCGCGCCGTCCGGCAAACCCACCATTGCCGTGCTGCCCTTCGCCAATTTGAGCGGCGATCAGGACCAGCATTATCTGAGCGACGGCATCACCGAAGATATCATCACTGAACTGGCGCGATACCGGTCGCTCGTGGTGATCGCGCGTAATTCATCTTTTCAGTTTCGTGGGCCAGCGCCGGAGGGCGCGGAAGTCCACCGGCAACTCGGCGCGCGCTACCTCGTCGAGGGCAGCGTGCGACGGCTCGGGAGCCGTATCCGGATCACGGCGCAGCTGATCGACGGCGCCAGCGGCTTCCATTTGTGGGCTCAACGCTACGACAGGGCGCTTGAGGACATCTTTTCGGTTCAGGAGGAGGTGGCGGCACTCGTGGCTTCAACCGTCCAAGGCGCCGCCGAGGCAGATGCGACTAGCCGCTCGCGGCGAACGCCGCCGGCCGATTGGGCCGCCTACGACTACTACTTGCAGGGTCGCGCGCACTACCATCAGTATGAAATGGACAAGGGCGAATCCATGTTTACCCGGAGCGCCGAACTCGATCCGACTTTTGCTCAAGGTCATGCCTATCTAGCGCAGTGCCTGGTTGCGCGATTCTGGTACGACCGCGATCCTCGTACGCTGCAAAGTGCCTTGCGGTCTGCGCGCACAGCGCTCCTGCTCGACCGGAATGACGGCATCTGCAACCAGAGCATGGGTCTCGTGCTTGTACATATGCGCCAGCATGGGGATGCCGGACTGCATTTCCAGCAGGCCCGTTCGCTCAATCCGCACGACGTCAACATTGCCGGAGACTATGCAAGCTGGCTCAACTACGGCGGCCAGCCTCAGCAGTCCTTGGCGGTCCTCGAAAGGGCCATACTGCTCGACCCGTTGCCCCCGGTCTGGTTCTGGGAGGTGAAGGGAAGCGCGCTCTTCCTGCTCGGCCGATATGCCGACGCCATCGACGCTTATCGGAAGGCCGGCGACCAGTTCTTCATCCATGCCTTTCTCGCGGCGGCCTACGCCCATCTAGGCGAGATGGAAAACGCGCATGTCGCAGTCGAAGCCACACTGAGGCTGCAACCAGACCTCTCGCTTGGCTACCTTGCCCGCCTTCCCTTCGCAGACCCATCTTCCTTCGAGCACTTCCTCTCCGGCTTCAGAAAGGCCGGCTTTTTATAGGATCCAGCCGGTCCGACAACTCATCGCCGCAGTTGCGTGCATGTGAGCAGTAAGAAGGACGATGGCAATGATAATCGACAGGACAACCTCCCATACTGTTGGAACCTGACATACGGGGTCATTGCTGGATCAGGCCCGTCGTCCAGCAACGCAGTCATGTTACCTTTGGCAGACCGTCCGCTTTCGGGCGAAGGTAAAGTTTGCCGAACGTCCGAGATCAGGCGCATTGCTGCCGCCAGCCGGCAACCGCTGCGAGGTGAGGAAGGACAATGGGATTGTGCCTGGCGCCTGATCGCTCGCATCGAGAAGAAAGACCCGCCATGTGGAAGCTGCCGGACCCGATCACCACGGTCGGGCGTCACGGCATCCTGTTCGGGACCGCCATACTCCCATGAGTGCCAGCGACGGCTGGTTCAACCTTCGGCAACAATATCTGCTCGTTATGTGAAACTGGAAAGAAACGCGCAGTCGCGCGACCTTCTCTACACTGAGGTACTTGGATATCGCTCGCGCAGTATCCTCTCGACTTGACGCGTGTCCACGGTGCCCGGAATGTCAGGCGCACGCCTGAGTTCACCAAGTGGGTTCTCTCGACCCGGCAGTGGGGCTGCCTCGCCTGGTCCGCTCGGATTGCTACCAATACCAGCTGTGTTTTGGGCATGCGTTTGAGGGCCAGTCTTCAGAGCCTCGCCGGACAGGTGGAAATGAGCTCGGTGCGATCAGCATGGACAAGTACCTTGCTCGAACTTGACATAGCCGACGTCTTCGCGGCCCGCCATGCACTCGACGGCGATGGCCATCCCGGCTCCAACCTTGAAGCTGTTCTCTGGCACTAACTATGGTCCGCCCCAGCC
>NZ_RZQA01000930.1:0-2335 GCF_004022915.1 Mesorhizobium sp. M7A.F.Ca.US.006.04.2.1 | reverse complement strand
CAGCACCTGGGACTGCATCTCTTCGGGCGATTGGCCGCGGCCGTGGACGAAGACGCAAATCGCCTTAGCCTCGGGGCCTCTTGGCCCAAGCCGGAGCGGACCGCTGCCTGAACTCCCGCGAAATCCGCCTGTTCCAGGCCGGCCTGCAATTCGCTCTCGCGGTCCTTGAACCAAGGCGGGAAGACCAGCGTCTTGCCGATCTGGCCCGGAGGCTCGTCCTTGGCCCAACCTTCCGGCGTGGTCCAGGCAATTTCGAACAGCGCGCCGCCGGGCGAGCGGACATAACAGGACTTGAAGTAGTTGCGGTCCTTCTGCTCCGATATGTCCGTGAAGCCGAGGCCCTCGATATGAGCGCGCAGCTTCAACTGGTTCTCTTCGTCGCCGGTGTTGAGGGCGAGGTGGTGGATCGTGCCTCCCGCCAGAGTCCAGGTGCCCTGCGGGCTGTCGCGGTCGACAATGACCTCCACGCGCTGTGCGACGCCGGCCGCATCCGGCACGCGGAACACGAGCCCCTCGTGGTCGTCGGCCTCTTTCTCCATCGGCAATGCGATGGTCAGGAAGTCGTCCATGGCGGTGCGGTCCATCACCGCCACCACGGCGCCGTAGATTCCCTTGATGCCGTGGGCCTTGCCGATGCCCTGCGCCTCGTTGGTGATGGGCGCGCGGGGATCCCTGTCGCTTTCCACCAGCTCATGCGGGATGCCGCAGGGATGTGCGAAAGCCGCACGGTCGGCGCCAAAACGGGTGATCTTGATGGCCTCGATGCCGCGCGCATTCAACCGGTCGACCCAGAAATCCGCGGCGCCCTTGGGGATCGACTGCATGATGGTGCGCGACTGATTGGACCCGCGGCGGCCATAGACGCCCGGCTTGCGGAACGGGAAGGTGGTGATGATCGTCGACGCATCGCTATTGGGCGAGCCGTAATAGAGGTGGTAGACCGGGATGACGCCGTCGAACAAGACGGTGCGCTTCACCGAATGCAGGCCGAGCGCCTTGGTATAGAAATCAAAATCTTCCTGAGCGCTGTCGGTCGAGAGCGTCAAATGGTGGTAGCCGCTGATACGTGCCATCGGTCATCTCCTCCCAGAGGTTTCGGTATCGCTCCGCCGCTGCGGGCAGAGCACGAGGTTGAGGTCGAGCGCGTGCTTGCGTTTTCCTCCATTGGGCGGCAGCGCGCGGAACTCGGCCATGAGTTCGGGTTTGACCCCGAAGATGGCATCCCGGCCGATCGCAGGGTCCGACCGGTCGAAGATGTGGGTCGTCAGCGTCTCGAAGCCCTCCGCCGAGACGCGAAAATGGATATGGGCCGGCCGCTCGAGGCCAAGGCCCAGCGCTGACATCAATTGACCGACCGGTCCGTCCGACGGCAGCGTGTAGCCCTTCGGCTTCACCGTCGTAAAGCGGAACCGTCCCTGCGGATCGGTACGGAAGCGTCCGCGCAGATTGAATTCCGGCTGGCGGTCGGGTTCCTGGTTCTCGTAGAGACCCTCGGCATTGGCCTGCCAGATCTCGACCGTCGCATCGCCGACCCCCGCGCCGTCGAGCGCGACGATGCGGCCCGCGACCTCCAGCGGCTCGCCCTTGTGATCGCGCGAGATGTTCGCGCCGGGTGGCATCTCCGGCACGTCGGCCCGGTAGAAGGGCCCGGCCAGGGTGTTTGGTGTCGCTCCGGCGGGGCGCGGGCTGTTCTGATCCTCGATCAGCGAAGACACGCCCAGGACGTCGGCGAACAGCACCCATTCCTGGCGCCGCGCATCGGCGTAGTGGCCAACCTCGGTCAGAAAATCGATCGCCTGGCGGAATTCCTCGCCGGAGGGCCGCAACTCCACGATCAGCGCGTGCAAACCATCCACGGCTGCCTGCGCCGCCGCCGCCAAGCGGGACTGGCCCATTGCCGTCAGGCGCCGCGAGAATTCCTCGGCCTGCGTCGATATCGCCTTGGGGGACTCATCCCGCTTCGGGTCGTGCTGGCCGTGCATTCCGCCGGGGCCTCCCTTCCCCTTGCCAAGCGGGATAGCACGGCCCGACGCGATGCTTGATGAGATGTGACGTCCCTTGTATAGCGTTTTGCTATGAAGCTGAACGAGCGCCACCTCATGCAGCTCGCCGCGGTGCTGGATGCCGGCGGCGTGTCGGAAGGAGCCGCCATGCTGGGCTTGACCCAGCCGGCGGTCAGCCGATCCCTGGCCATGCTGGAGGCGCGGGTGGGTGAGCCGCTGTTCCTCAAGGGCCGCCGGCCGCTGCAGGCGACGCCGCTCGGCTTCCAGCTGGCGGCGCAGGGCCGCACGATCATCACCGCGTCGCGCAAGGCGTCGGATGCGGTGCAGGGCTT
>NZ_RZQA01000092.1:0-11485 GCF_004022915.1 Mesorhizobium sp. M7A.F.Ca.US.006.04.2.1 | reverse complement strand
CACTGACGCCCGGCCGCCGGCCAGCGCTCCTGTGCCGGGCCATGCACGCGGCTGGACTCATTTGATCGCGTTTACTCGGCGGCCTTGGCCCCGGGATCGGCAAGCTTGTCGTCCCAGGTCACCGCCCGGTAGTCGAAACCATATTCCAGCGTCGGCTTGACGATGCGGAAATAGGGCGACAGGTCGAAATCGCGCGGCGTGTAGAGCGAGTGGTGGCGGATGTGCAGGATTTCCTTGCGCGAATAGTTCGACTGCGCCGAGGCGCGGCCGGGCGCACGGGTGATCTCGGGCAGGATCGGATAGCGGATCTGGCCATAGGCCTCGGCAATCAGCGTCGAGCAGATCGCCCGTGTCGGATCGCCGGAACCGAAGGCCAGCATGCGGCGGCGCCAGCGCACCGGCACCGGCGGTGTCGGGAAGAAAAAACGCAGCCTGTCGAAAATGTTCTTGAGGTCGTATTTCAGGCCGAGCTTGCCGATCATGAAGGCGACGACCTTGTCGCGATCCTCCGGCGCCAGCCCACTCGCCCGGCAGATGCGGGTGTTGTAGGTGCGGTAGCGCGACAATGGAACGGCGACGCAGCCTTCGCCGATCGTGACCTCGATCAGGCGCGGCCGCTCCGAGCCGTCCGCCGGCGCGGGCAAGGCATCGCCGATATAGAAGGCCGCATGCGACCAGGTCGACTGGGTCAGGTACTTGATCGCCGCCGAGATCTTCTGGTTGCCCTCGATCAGCAGGATGTCGCCGGGCTCAAGCGTGCGACGCAGCGTTTCGGCATCGGAGGGGGTGTAGGGCTCGTAGCCGGACGATTCTTCCTGCAGCCGGCCGGCAAGCCAGCGGCCAAGTCGATCCAGAAGCGTGTCGCCGGGCTCGGTCATACTCCATGGCGATTAGCATGGGCGGGTAATGAGGGCTAGCGCACGCCTTTCTTCCCCCCGTCCGGACCGAGAGGAAGAGCGCCAAGTCATCCTACGATGCCGCGGCCTCTTCCGGCGGCGCAGCCAGATCGTCGCGCGCCTTGCGGGCCAGTTTGCGTGTCGAGCGTTTGGGACTGTCGCCGAACAGCTCGGCCGCCTCGGCAAGGCAGCTCTTCTTCAGCTGCTTTTCCGACCGCTTCAAAAGCTTGGCCAGAAGTTTCGTGTCCTCGGGCGGCCCGAGCAGCCGGTCGTCGGCCTCGAGCAGGGCGCGCATCACCAGCACATCGTGCAGGTCGCCCAGCCGCTCGCCCAGTTCGTCGACCGCCTTGCGCCTTGCCTTGATCGGTGTCGGCCACAGCCTGCCGAGCAGCGACAGATGCATGCCGTGGGTCTTGGCCGCCTTGCGCAGATCGTGGAAATCATCGGCCGCTCCCCGCGATTCGGCCTTGTCGAGCGCCTTCCTGGCGCGGCGCAACGTGACGCGGGCGCCTTCGGCAAGCACGTCGGCCGCCTGTTCCGGCTGGTCGGGCAAGGCCAGCGTGCCGATGCGGTGCAGGCCCTCCTCGCAGGCGGCGGTCGCCGCACCGATCGCCGCTTCGAGTCCTGTACCTTCGTGCAATTCATGCTGGCGCGCGATCAGCCTGTCGCGAACCGCGCCCAGCCCATCGTCGGCGCTCTCCTTGGGAAAGCTTGCCGCCAGGCGGTCGATGGTTTCGATCAGCGCTGTCGCCTCGCGCGGGCCGGCAAGCAGGGCCGCCACGTTGCGGTAGCACTGGTTTTCTGTCTCACAGAATGTTTCGTCACCGGAACGAACAAGCCGCAACAAGGCGCGAGCGCTCTTCAGCCGCTTGCGGCATTTGTGCAGCGCCTGTTCCGGCCGGCTCCGTGCGGCGTCAAGATGATGCAGCGCCTTGCCGATCTCCTCGGCAAGGATTCTCCTGACCTCGCCGGTCAGCGGCAGGCGCGGATCGATGCGAAAGCTCATGCGGCGATCTCCGGAATCCCACCAAGGGCGAGCGACGCGTTGTAGAATTTCTGCTCGCCGGTGACTTCACGGCCGAGCCAGTCGGGCAGCATTTCGTCCGGCACGTCCTCCGGCGTCTCAAGTTCGGCGACCACAAGTCCCGCAAGCGGTCCGCCAAAGACATCGACTTCGTAGAGATAGCCACGGTGCCTAACATGGTGACGTGTCTTCTCGATGACACGTCCGATGGCGAAGTCCAGCATCTCCACCGCCTCCGACAGCGGGATCGGGTATTCGAATTCGTCGCGCTCGCGCGCTTTGCTGCCGAATTTGAGCGTCAGCTTGGCGGAAGTGCCGTCGCTGATGCGGATGCGCACTGTGCGCCCGGGGCCGGCAGCGAGATAGAACTGGAGAATGCGGATATTGGCCTCGGCCAACTCCCGCCATGCGGTGTTGGTGACCAGGAATTTTCGTTCGACTTCCTTGCCCATGGCCGCGCACTAAAGCGTTTGCCGCCGTCGATGGCAAGACAATGACGAACAGAAGTTGACTTTAATCAATCGATTGATTAAAATGTGCTCATGATCAAACTACCTGAGCCCAAAGTTCTTCGTCGCGAGCCCGCCGAGATGACGCGCGCGGCGCTTGTCCAGGCGGCACTGAAGCTGTTCGGACGGCAGGGCTTCGACGGCACCTCGACGCGCGAGATCGCCGCCGAGGCGCGAGCCAATATCGGCTCGATCGCCTATCATTTCGGCGGCAAGGAGGGTCTTCGCACGGCCGCCGCCGACTTTATCGTCGAGACCATCCAGACGGTCGCCGGCCCGGCGCTCGGCAATGCGCAGGCGCCCGCGCCGGTCGGTCCGGAGGCAGCGCAGGCGCAGCTCTTCGCGGCGCTGGAGCGAATGGTCGGCTTTGTCGTGGCCAGTCCGCAGGCCGGTGAGATCGTGCAGTTCATCCTGCGCGAACTTTCCCATCCAACGGCAGCCCTCGATCGTATCTATGACGGTGTCTTCGAGCCGAGCCATCGCCGGCTGTGCCAGCTGTGGGAACAGGCAACTGGCGAGCCCGCCGAAAGCGAGGCCACAAGGCTCACCGTGTTCACGCTGATCGGCCAGGTCATCTATTTCCGCATCGGCCGTGAGGCGGTGATGCGCCGCATGGGCTGGCCCGATATCGGCGCCGCGGAGGCCGCCAAGGTGGTGGCGGTCACATCGGGCAATCTCAAGGCCATATTGGCCGCCAGAAAAGGGGCAAAGACAAAGGGGCAAAGACCATGAGCTTTCTGTGTTCGCTGCCGCTCGCCGCGCAGCTCTTCTCGGCCTGTGCCCCGGCAGCACCGCTGGCCGTCGGCTATGTCGAAGGCGACTACGTGCTGCTGGCGCCGATCGAGGTGGCGCAGGTCGAGACCGTCACGGTCAAGCGCGGCGACCGTGTGGTGCCCGGCACGACCGTGGTGACGCTGGAAAGTGCCGACGCAAAAATCGCTGTCGCGCAGGCGCAGGCCGGCCTTGCCCAGGCGCAGGCGCAATTGGCCGACCTGCAGATCGGCAAGCGGCCGGAAGAGATCGCCGTGCTGAAGGCCGAGGTCGATATGGCCAGCGCCCAGGCCGCCGACGCCAAGCGCAAATACGACCGCGCCGCCGATCTGTTCAAGCGCGGCGCCGGCACGCAAGCGGATTTCGACACCGCGTCGGCCACGCTCGAAACGGCCAATGCGCAGGTCGGCCAGGCCAAATCCAATCTCGCCGTCGGCGGCCTGCCGGCGCGCCCCGAGACGATCAAGGCCGCCGACAATCAGGTCAAGCAGGCGCAGGCCGCGTTGGAGCAGGCGCAGTGGCGGCTGTCGAAGCGCGTCCTGGCAGCCCCTTCGCCGGGCCGCGTCAACGATGTCATCCGCAATCCGGGCGATACATCAGGTCCGACCGCGCCGGTCATCTCGATCCTGCCCGACGGCGCGGTGAAGCTCAGCGTCTATATCCCGGAGAGCGCCTTCTCCTCGGTCAAGGTCGGCACCTTGCTCGGCGTCCATTGCGACGGCTGCGGCCCGGATGTGAAGGCGCGCGTCAGCTACGTCTCGCCAGATCCCGAGTTCACCCCGCCGGTGATCTATTCGCTTGAGAACCGGCAGAAGCTGGTCTACCTCGTCGAGGCGCGGCCGGAGGGCGATGCCGGCCCGCTGCAGCCCGGCCAGATCGTCGATGTCGATCTGGCGGACAGCGCAAGATGAACGCCATCGACGTACACGGCCTGGTCAAGCGCTTTGGCGACAAGACCGTCGTCGACCATGTGACGATGTCGGTTGCCGAGGGCGAGATCGTCGGCTTTCTCGGCCCCAACGGTTCGGGCAAAACGACCACCATCCGCATCATGTGCGGCCTGCTGACGCCGGACGAGGGCGAAGGCACGGTGCTCGGTTTCAACATCCGCACCGACAGCCTGCGCATCAAGCGCGAAGTCGGCTACATGACGCAGAAATTCTCGTTCTACGAGGATCTGACGATCGGCGAGAATCTCGAATTCGTGGCGCGGCTCTACCGGCTGAAGCCGGTCGAGGAGCATGTCGCGAGCACGTTGGAGGACCTCGGCCTGACGTCGCGCCGCAACCAGCTGGCCGGCACCTTGTCGGGCGGCTGGAAGCAGCGGCTGGCGCTGGCCGCCTGCATCATGCACAAGCCGAAATTGCTGCTGCTCGACGAGCCTACGGCCGGTGTCGACCCGAAGGCGCGGCGCGAGTTCTGGGACGAGATCCATCGCCTCGCCAGCGGCGGGCTGACCGTGCTGGTCTCCACCCACTATATGGACGAAGCCGAGCGCTGCCACCGCATCAGCTACATCTCCTATGGCAAGATGCTGGCCACCGGCACTGTCGCCGAAGTGGTGAAAAATGCCGGGCTGACCACCTTCGTCCTGCAGGGTCCGCGCCTCGATCAGGTCGCCGAAGCGCTTCAGGGCCGCCCCGGCGTCGATCAGGTGGCGCCGTTCGGCGCGACGCTGCATGTCGTCGGCTCCGACCAGAAGAAGCTCGAAGCCGCGCTTGCCGATGTCGAGAGAGAGCACAAGGGCGTGAAAGTTTCGCCCGGCGAAACCAGCCTCGAGGACGTCTTCATCCAGTTCATGTCCGGCTCGAAGGACAACATGGCATGAACAGCGTCTTTTCCTTCGCCCGACTTGGCGCCTTGCTGATCAAGGAATTCATCCAGATGCGGCGCGACCGCATCACCTTCGCCATGATGCTCGGCGTGCCGCTGATACAATTGGTGCTTTTCGGCTACGCCATCAACAACGACCCGAAAAGCCTGCCGGCAGCACTCGTGGCGACGAGCAACGATCCCTATACGCGCGCCATTGTCGCGGCGCTGCAGACCACCGGTTACTATCGTTTCGACCATGTCGCGCAAAGTGCCGCCGAGGCCGAGTTCCTGATATCGCGCGGCGACGTTGCCTTCGTCGTCACCATCCCGGCCGATTTCGCCAGGAGAGTGGAGAGCGGCAACAACCCGCAGATACTCATCGAGGCCGACGCCACCGACCCGGCGGTGGCCAGCGGCGCCATCTCGACGCTCGGCACAGTCGCCAGCCAGGCGCTGCTGAGGGCGCAAGGCACGCAGGAAGCCGCCGCCGAGGCCGCCAAGGGTCAGCTCGATGTCGTCGTACACCGGCGCTACAATCCCGAAGGCATCTCGCAATACAACATCGTGCCCGGCCTGCTGGGCGTCATCCTGCAGATGACCATGGTGATGATGACCTCGATCGCGCTGACACGCGAGACCGAGCGCGGAACGATGGAGAACCTGCTGGCGATGCCGTCCAGCCCGCTCGAGATCATGATGGGCAAGGTGCTGCCCTATCTGGCGGTCGGCGGCGTGCAGGTGGTGGTGGTGCTGGCGGCGGCGAAACTTCTGTTCGCCATCCCCTTCACCGGATCGATGTCGCTGCTCCTGACGGCCGTGCTGATCTTCGTGCTGGCGCTGGTGCTGCTCGGCTACACGATTTCGACCATCGCCCGCACGCAGATGCAGGCGCTCCAACTCACCTTCTTCTTCTTCCTGCCGTCGATCATGCTGTCCGGCTTCATGTTCCCGTATCGCGGCATGCCGGACTGGGCACAAATCTTCGGCGAGATCTTCCCGCTGACGCATTTCCTCCGCATCACCCGCGCGGTGATGCTGAAGGGGGCCGAACTGCCGGCCGTGGCAACGGAGATTGGCTGGCTGGTGGTGTTCGTGGCTTTGTTTGCCGGCGTAGCATTGGTACGATTCAGGCGGACGCTGGATTAGACGCCGCACGACCTCCAGTCTTGCTACCAGCCTTCGCTCCTTGCTCCGCCCGTGGATGACGAAGGGAGAAATGCTTTCGCCAATCTCCATGGTTTATAACTGCCACTAACCGTTGAGCGATTTCGGGCCGCTGACGAAGGCGCTCCCCTTGACGTAAAACCGCAGCGGGCGATCGGCATCCTTTGTAATGCCGATCCGGATGCCTTGGGCGATGTCGCCGGCTTGATGCTCGTCGGTTGCCAGCCATAGCGGGCCTTTGCGGCAGAGATCGAGCCCGTCGAGCGAACGATCGATCCGCAACGCCTGGGCCAGCCTTCCCGGTCCTCGCGCAAGGTCGCGCAAGCGGTCGATGCCGCGATTGAGCCGCATGAGCGCAATGCCTTCGAGCGGTTCGAGCGCCCTGATGAGCACGCCGGTTCCGACCCCTGCCATCTCGCTCGAGACGTTGAGCATGTAGGAGATGCCGTAGGCGAGATAGACATAGGCGTGCCCAGCGTCGAGAAACAGCGAACGGTTGCGCGGGGTCATCCCCCGATAGCCGTGCCCGGCGGCGTCACCGGTCACATAGGCCTCGGTCTCGACGATGCGGCCGCTGGCGATGCCTTCGGGCAGTTCGCGCACCACGATCTTGCCGATGAGAGTGCGGGCAAGGGATGCTGTATCGTCGGGCAGCTCAGAACGCGTGAGCGGGCGGTAGATGACCATGTTCAGCCCGCCGACGATTTGGAGGCGGGCGAGGAGTGATCCAAGGCGAAACCTGCCTCAGATCCATGTCGGACCCCTTGGACATCTCGTCTCAAGCCGCCGCCATGATCCCGGCATAAGTGCCGAAATCGACATTGCCGCCGGACAGCACCACGGCAACGCATTTGCCGGACAGTTCGATCTCGCCCGACGACAGCGCCGCCAACGCCACGCAGCCGCCGGGCTCGACCACCAGCTTGAGATAGGCCATGGCGTCGCGCATCGCCTGTGCCGTCGCCTTGTCGGAGACGGCGATGCCGCCTGCCAGGTTCCTGCGGTTGATCTCGAAGGTGATCAGGCCGGGCTCCGCGGTCAGGATCGCGTCGCAGATCGACGCGTGGCCGGGTTCGTTCGACACCCTGGCGCCGGCGGCCAGCGACCGGCGGGTGTCGTCGAAATGCTCGGGCTCCACCGCCCAGACCGCAGTGTTGGGCGAGGCGTCCTTGACGGCAACCGAAATGCCGCTGGTCAGGCCGCCGCCGCCGCAGGGAATGACGACCGCGTCGAGGTCGACGCCAAGCGCTTTTGCCTGGCGCATCAATTCGAGGCCGATCGTGCCTTGGCCCGCAATGATGGCCGGGTCGTCGAAGGGTGGCACCAGCACCATGCCTCTTTCCACGTAAGGGCGAACCACGCTCATGCGGTCGTCGCGAAAGCGGTCGAACGGCACCACCTCCGCCCCCATCTTGCGGACGTTAGCGATCTTCATCGCCGGCGCGTCTGAAGGCATGGCGATGACCGCCTTGACGCCGAACATCGCGGCCGAAGCGGCGACACCCTGCGCATGATTGCCCGACGAGAAGGCGACGACGCCCTGGCTGCGTTCTTCGTCGCTCAGCGACGACAGCTTGTTGTAGGCACCACGGAACTTGAACGAGCCGGTACGCTGCAGCGTCTCCGGCTTGAACAGGATGCGGCCGCCGAAGCGCTTGTTCAGCTCCTGCGATTCGATCAACGGGGTTTCGACGATCAGGCCGGCGAGACGCGCGGCGGCGGCGTGGATGTCGGCGATGCCGGGAGGGGTGGTGGCGGTCATGTGAGGTCCAGTGGACAGGGGTCTTTCCATGATGCCCGCAAAGGGAGGCGGCGCACCATGGGAAAAATGTGACCGTTACAAGGTTTAGCGAGGCGGTCGCCAACGCCTCGGCTGCACGCCCCCCTCTGGCCTGCCGGACATCTCCCCACGGGTGGGGAGATCGGCTGAGTATCCGCTTTCGCCAATTTCCAACGTTGAAGAAGGGGCACACCTAATGAAGCTGACAATCTCCCCCTCGTGGGGGAGATGTCCGGCAGGACAGAGGGGGGCGCCGTCCCGCCGCCGTCTCACGAGTTTCACCCCAACAGCGTCCTCTGCCTCTTGCTCCCGCCCAGCTTGCGCCAGTTGTTGAAGCGGTGGCTGGCGGCGGCAAAGGATATCTTCATCTGCTGGGCGACCGAATAGCGCGACTTGCCCTCGTCGAACATGCGGTAGCAGCACTCGACGCCTTCCTCGGTCAGTTTGCCGTCCGGCGCCTTGTTGTGCGGATTGGCGGGGTCGAATTTCTCGACCTGCTGCTCGACCAGGCCTTTCAGGCGCTGCAGATCGGCCTCGATGCTGGCGATGAGATCGAGAACGGGCTTTGGGTCATAGGGATGCGGAGGCTGTTTTGCCGTCATCTGCGGGTTCCTTGTTCTGGCTGGGTTGAATTATATAGGTGAACATTCACTGATAATGAAGGGGTCGGCCCGGCATGCGAGCTTCAACAATTCTTGACCGCGACCCAAGCGCGCAATTGACCGGAGGCACCTTGAGCCCTAGTTTAGAACTATTCTAAACTAGGGTGAATTCCTCATGCTTTCCCGTGTTTTCGGCTTCGGCCGCCGCCCCTTCGAATCGCTTTCCGAACAGGAGATCCTGGCGCTGGCCATTTCGTCCGAGGAGGATGACGGTCGCATCTATCGGGCTTATGCCGACGGCCTGACGGAAAACTTCCCCCAATCGGCAAAAGTGTTCGAGGAGATGGCCGAGGAAGAGGATGGCCATCGCGATTCGCTGATCGAGCTTTTCCGCAAGCGTTTCGGCGAGCGCATTCCGCTGATCCGGCGCGAACATGTGAAGGGCTATTACGAGCGCAAGCCCGACTGGCTGGTCCGGCCGCTCGGCATCGAGCACGTGCGCAGCCAGGCCGAGGCGATGGAGCGGCAAGCCTACCTTTTCTATGTCGAGGCTGCCAAGCGCACGGCGGATGCCTCGACGCGAAAACTGCTCGACGATCTGGCGGTGGCCGAACTGGGCCATGAGACACTGGCGCAGCGGCTGGAGCAGAAACATGTGCCGGGCGAAGTGAAGGACGAAGAGACCGCCGCCGAGCAGCGCCAGTTCATCCTCACCTATGTGCAACCAGGGCTGGCCGGGCTGATGGACGGATCGGTGTCCACACTGGCGCCGATCTTTGCTGCCGCCTTTGCCACGCATGACACCTGGCAGACGCTGCTGGTCGGGCTTGCCGCCTCGATCGGCGCCGGCATTTCGATGGGCTTCACCGAAGTCGCTTCAGACGACGGCAAGCTGTCGGGCCGCGGCTCGCCGCTCAAGCGCGGTCTGACCGTCGGCATCATGACGACGCTGGGCGGTCTCGGGCATGCACTCCCCTATCTCATTCCGCATTTCTGGACGGCGACCGGGGTTGCCGCGGTGGTGGTGTTCTTCGAATTGTGGGCGATCGCTTTTGTCCAGAACCGCTACATGCAGACGCCCTTCCTGCGCGCCGCCTTCCAGGTGGTGCTGGGCGGCGCCCTGGTGTTCGCGGCCGGCGTGCTGATCGGGAATGCGTGAGTAGCCGCCTCACTCACCCATTCACCGCCCGACTGTCGGCCGGCGCCTCGTCCCTTTCCGTCAGCCCATAGTCCCTCACGACATGGGCGATGCGCAATCGGTAGCCGGCAAAGATGCCGCCGCGACCGGCCTTCTGCGCCTGCCGGTGTTCCTCGGTGTTGCGCCAGTCCTTCACGGCTTCCTCATCTCGCCAGAACGACAGCGACAGGATGCGGTTCGGATCGGCCAGACTCTGAAAACGCTCGATAGAGAGAAAGCCGTCAATGCCGTCGAGCAGCGGACGCAGGTCCGCGGCGATGCTCAGATAGGCATCGCGCCGACCCTCCGCCGGCTCGACCTCGAAGATGACGGCAATCACGGCAGCACCAGTTTCGCGTGCGGGCCTGAGGCCCGTTTCAGGAACATGCGATCCTCCTTCAGGATGAATCTCTCGCGTTTGGCGAACTCGTAGTTTGCCTTGCCGGCGGGATCGGCGGCAAGCCGGGCGCGATAGGCTTCGTAGGCGGCCAGGCTTTCGATGTTATAGGCCGCATAGGCGGTCGTCGCCGAGCCCTCATGCGGCGCGTAATAGCCGATCAGATCGGCGCCGCAGCGCGGAATGGCCTGGCCCCAGTTGCGCGCATACTCCTCGAAGGCCGCCTTGCCGAACGGGTCGATCTCGTAGCGGATGAAGCAGGTGATGGTCATTGTGGTCTCCTCGGGGCTGCGTCAATAGTTTGAACGGCATCGAAACGTCGTGCCGACTGGTCTGCTAGGGCTGCCAGAAGGACTTCGCGCATTCGCGGCGCACGTCTTGCCGCGTCAGGCCAAGGTCGCGCAGCTGATGGTCGTCGATCTCGGCAAGGTCGAGACGCTGCAGATGGCGGTCATACCAGCGGGCCAGCAGCCGCGAACGCAACCAGCTGACGAACGGGAAGAACCGACGGCTGTGGAGCGGGGCTGAGGGGAGAGCGGTTCGTGCGGCCATCGTCGTCTCCTTGATCTCACCGGAGAATAGTGATTATCTGACAAGAACGCTTCGATGAGGAACGAACTATGCGCGAAGGACCCGACATCGCCCGCATCGCCAGCCTGGTCGGCGACCCGGCACGCGCAAACATGCTAAATGCCCTGATGGGCGGCACGGCGCTGACGGCAAGCGAGCTGGCGCTCGAGGCCGGCGTCTCGCTGCCGACCGCCAGCTCGCACCTGGGCAAACTGATGGAAGGTGGGCTGCTCACGGTGGCGAGCCAGGGCCGGCATCGCTATTACGGCCTCGCCGGACCGCAGGTGGCGGGCATGATCGAAGCCATCACAGGCGTCGCGGAAGCCGTCGGTCCAAAGCGTGTGCGGCCGGGTCCGCGCGATGCAGCGATGCGCGTGGCGCGCGTCTGCTACGATCACCTCGCCGGCGAGCAGGCAGTGGCGATGCTCGACCGGCTCGTCGCCAAGAACGTACTGGTCCGCGACGAACAAGAGATCAGGCTCGGGCCATCGGCGGCTTCGCACTTCGCCGCGATCGGCATCGACGTCTACACCAAGCCGCGCCGGCCGGTATGCCGCGCCTGCCTCGACTGGAGCGTGCGCCGTTCGCACCTCGCCGGCACGCTGGGCGCCGCCATCCTCGACAAGCTCCTTGCCGAGAAATGGGCGCGCCGCGAGAAGGACAGCCGCGCGGTGATTTTCTCGCTGCCGGGCAAGCAGGCTTTCGAGAAGGTGTTTCTGAGCTGAGGAGCCGACGCTGATTTCGTCACGCTGGCAGGCCAGAGGGCGCGCGAAGGATCGC
>NZ_RZQA01000929.1:0-2338 GCF_004022915.1 Mesorhizobium sp. M7A.F.Ca.US.006.04.2.1 | reverse complement strand
GGCGAAACTGCCTTTGCCGGCTCAGGGGCGGCAGAGTCCGCCAGGGGCGGCTTTGACAGGCCGGGCGGGAGCTTGGACGGCTCCGGTGGCAAAAGCGATGTCTTGCCGGCAGTCGGTGTGGCAGGCGTCATGAAGCCGCCCAGGTAAAGGCCCGCGCCGGAGGCCACAGCCAGCATCGCCAAGCCAGCGATCGCCAGGGTTCGGGTCTTTGTGGACCTTCCAGGCAAACGCGCCGTGGCCTCGCGCGGCATCGGCGCCGGAGGCGGCCGTTCGAACAAATGCGCGGGCCGCACGTGCTCTACGAAGGGCTGTCCGCCTGGGCCCGCTGCGGCTGCGTCGTCGTGCCTCTCAACATTGTGTGATCGTGCCTGGGTTTTGCTGCCGGATTTAAAGGTTCGCGGCAAAGCCGACCGATCGCGGGGTGTGATGGACGCCGGCGGGGTTGTCTCCTCGTTTTCGTCACGCGTCATCCTGGCGATTTCCGCCATGCTAACCGGTCGGTCCTGCGGATCCGGTTGCAGCATGGGTTCAACGATGTCACGAAAATCATCGTCGATGTCGGTGAGATCAGGCACGGTCCGGCGCTTTTCGATGACCTCGAATTGCGATCCGCTCATATCGATTGGCTTGCCGCGCAAGGCGGCAACCAGCACCAGCCCCAGGCTGTAGATATCGGATTGCTCACTGACATCGCCGCTGTAGAGCCCGAGCTGTTCGGGTGAAACATAGTTGTATTTTCCCGCAAACTTTCCGCCGATCAGGGTCTCACCGCCGACACTCGCCGACCGGGCGATACCGAAATCTATGATCTTCGCGCGGTCGACCCGGCCTCCCGGCAAGATGATGTTATCGGGCGAGAGGTCGCGGTGTATTGCTCCCGCCTGGTGCACGGCGCTCAGGCCGGAGGCGAGGCGGTGGCAGAGCTTGCGCACATCAGCCGCCGGCATCGCGCCACGCCGCATGATGTCGAACAGCGACTCACCGTCGACGAATTCCATGGCAAGGTAGGGACGGCCGATCCCGGGATCGATCGTGAAGACGTGGTAGCGCACGACCGCGTCATGCGACAGGTGATTGAGGATCAATGCCTCCTTGCGAAACAGCGACAAGATCGTCTGGTCACGGGCGAACTCGGGCAAGACGATCTTGATCGCGACATGGTCACCGGTCTGGATATTATGACCACGGTAAACCTCGCCCATGCCACCGAATGCGATGCGTTCGTCGAGCTCGTAGATGCCGCTGAGTTGCGTGCCTACGACGGTGTTGGCCATGCCCCCCGATATGCGCGTCTTGTCGTCGGAGCCCATCAACCTCAGGCCTTCGCTCTATGCAGATATGGAGGAGGCAATTGGCCATCGCGCTCGTGTCCTATCTTTACGAGGACGATCGTGACGTTATCCGTTGCGCCGCGCGCCAGCACCATGTCGAGCAGGTTCTCGCAGGCTGCCTGAGGTGTCGCCGACACCGTCGCCGCCTCGATCTCGGCGTCGGTGACATGCGCCGTCAGACCATCCGTGCTCAACACAAAAATATCCCCCGGCATGATTTCTCCCTGCTGGAAATCGATGACAATCTCGTCGCTGACGCCGATCGCTTGCGTGATGACATTGCGGCGCGGCCACGTGCGTGCTTCGGCTGCGCTGATGATACCGCGGTCGATGAGCTCCTGAACTTCGGTGTGGTCTCTCGAGATCTGCGAGATCGAGGCGTTGCGGACAAGATAGACGCGGCTGTCACCCGCCCACAGGCAGGCAAACCGCCCGTCCATCGCCAGCAGGGCGGCAACGGTGGAACCGATGGTTATGCCGCGGGATTCAGATATGCCTCGGATCTCGGCATTGGCCCGGCCCAGCCTGTCCTCGAAGCGGGCGCGAAGATCGGGAGCTGAGCTCGCAATGCCGATTGTTGACAGATGATCGACGATACTGGCGGAAGCGACCTCTCCGGCGTCATGTCCACCCATTCCGTCGGCTACCACCCAGACGCCAGTTTGTGGCTCGACCAGATAGCTGTCTTCATTGAGCTCACGGACACAGCCTTTGTGGCTCACGCCGAAGCTCTCAACGGAAAGGGCGACAGTATTCAATTTGCCACCAAGCGCTTTTCAAGCGTCCTTCTGCGGCGCACCTTTGGACGCTCGCTGGCGCCACTTTGCCACAGGCTCGAACATTAAAGTATCGAAAACTAAGGAAAACCAGGCTTTGAACGCCGTGGTCAGCGGACCGACGCCATGTTCAGCAGATGAACCCTGTTCAAAACGCCTTGGGACAGCTGAATCCGGACAGGGCCGGGAGGAAGAAGGGGTTGGAGCCTGAGCCTGTCTGGAGAGCATAAG
>NZ_RZQA01000928.1:0-2339 GCF_004022915.1 Mesorhizobium sp. M7A.F.Ca.US.006.04.2.1 | reverse complement strand
CGACGGTGCGGCGGAAGAAGCCCTGCTTGATCGGGAACCAGACCTTTATGTCCTTGCCGGTCATGACCGGCAAGGACATAAAGGTCTGGTTCCCGATCAAGCAGGGCTTCTTCCGCCGCACCGTCGACAATGTGAAGGCAGTGGACGGCATCGATGTCACCGTGCGCGCCGGCCAGACGCTCGGCGTGGTCGGCGAATCCGGCTCCGGCAAGACGACGCTCGGCTTGGCGCTGGCGCGCATGATCTCGTCGACCGGCATGATCCAGTTCAACGGTCGCGACATCAACCAGCTGTCCTTCAATGCAATGCGGCCGCTCAGGCGCGAATTGCAGATCGTCTTCCAGGATCCGTTCGGCTCGCTCAGCCCGCGCATGTCGATCGCCGAGATCATCGAGGAAGGCCTCAAGATCCACGAGCCGAAGCTGTCGCCCGACGAGCGCGACGACAAGGTGGCCGCCGTGCTGAAGGAGGTTGGGCTCGATCCGGCGACCCGCAACCGCTACCCGCACGAGTTTTCCGGCGGCCAGCGCCAGCGCGTTGCCATCGCACGCGCCATGGTGCTCAACCCGCGCTTCGTCATGCTGGACGAGCCGACATCGGCACTCGACATGAGCGTGCAGGCGCAGGTTGTCGACCTGCTGCGCAGCCTGCAGGCCAAGCACGATCTCGCCTATCTCTTCATCAGCCATGATTTGAAAGTCATCCGGGCGCTCGCCAACGACGTCATCGTCATGCGCAATGGCAGGATCGTCGAAGCCGGCCCTTCCCAGCAGATTTTTGAAAATCCGCAAACCGACTATACTCGGGCGCTGATCTCGGCCGCCTTCAAGATCGAGACGGCACCGGTCGGCATCGTCAGCGAGTGATTTGCGTAAAGAGGGACTAGAGGACCGCAATGGAAAAAGGCCGCATCCTGCTTGCCGTCACCGGCTTTCATCCGCAGCGCTGGCGCGACCTGCTGTCGGCCGAACGCGAGGTGGTGCTGGAGCCGGACGGCGCCAGCGACCCCTCGATCACCTATGCCGTTGTATGGAAGCAGAAGCCGAACATCCTGGCGTCGCTGCCCAATCTGCGCGCCATCTTCTCGATCGGCGCCGGCGTCGACCATATCTTCGCCGATCCCGGCCTGCCCGACGTGCCGATCGTCAAAATCGTTGCCGACAACCTCACCCAGTACATGACGGAATATGTCGTCTGGCGGGTGCTCGACCATCACCGCCAGGGCCTGCTCTACCGGTCGCAGCAGTCGAAGAAGATCTGGCATGAGCCGCAGCAGAGGCCTGCCGGTGACATTTCGGTCGGCATCATGGGCCTCGGCAGTCTCGGCCGCGCCGCGGCCTCGGTGCTGCTCTCGCTCGGCTTTGCCGTCAATGGCTGGTCGCGCAGCGACAAGGCCATGCAAGGCGTCGCGACCTATTCCGGCGAAGCTGGATTGATCCCCTTCCTCAAGGCAACCGACATCCTGGTGGTGCTTCTGCCGCTGACGCCGGAGACCAAGGGCATCATCAACTACGGCGTGCTGAAGGAGCTGCGGAAACGCAACGGCCTCGGCGGCTCGGTGCTGATCAATGCCGGGCGTGGCCGCCTGCAGAAGGATGCCGACATTTTGCGGGCGCTGGATGACGGCACGTTGAAGGAGGCAAGCCTCGACGTGTTCGAGGTCGAACCGCTGCCGAAGACCAGTCCGCTGTGGGGGCATCCGAAAGTGTTCGTGACGCCACACGCGGCGGCGACCTCCGATCCGGTGCATCTGGCGCCGATCATGCTGCGCCAGATGGACGCCTTCGAACGCGGCGAAAAGCTCGACAATCTGGTGGACCGCAAGGCGGGGTATTAGCTAGCCGGGCAGAGCGAGCTTCTTCTGCTTGTTTGGCTGGCCGCAGTCGCGTCGATCGATCGACCGGTTCATGGCATCGATCTCACCGCTCGCCTTGTCGGTATCGCGCTTGGCCTTCGAGCGCATGTCCGGCGTGAACGGGCCGAAGCCCATCGCCGGATTGGAGAAGGTCGGCTTGGCCTTGATCGGCAGGTTGTATTGCTGCGCCAAGCCATTGCGCTGCGCCAGCAACTGGTCGCACGGCACGCTGTCGTATTGCAGGGACGACTGGACGTTCGCATCCTGCTGTTCCGACATCGAAGTGCCACCGACACAGCCGGCGGTCAGCAGGCAAGAGGC
This sequence comes from Mesorhizobium sp. M7A.F.Ca.US.006.04.2.1, assembly GCF_004022915.1. NCBI lineage: Bacteria > Pseudomonadati > Pseudomonadota > Alphaproteobacteria > Hyphomicrobiales > Phyllobacteriaceae > Mesorhizobium > Mesorhizobium sp. M7A.F.Ca.US.006.04.2.1. The sequence goes on along the minus strand of NZ_RZQA01000928.1, from coordinate 163 downwards.
CAAGATCATCATGTTCCAGCGCATCGGCTATGCTCCTCCTGATATCCCGCCCTGACGCGAGCAGATCGCAAATATCAGTCGCGCATGCAAATCGGACTTTTTCACAGCAGGAATATTTGCGAGGCGGCGAGGCTGCCCCTCCGCAGGCGCGCGGCTGACGGAG
>NZ_RZQA01000927.1:0-2355 GCF_004022915.1 Mesorhizobium sp. M7A.F.Ca.US.006.04.2.1 | reverse complement strand
AATCGACGCCGAGCCTGCGACGCCGGATTGCCGTCCAGGCCGGGTTCGCTGCCCCGCCTCCGACGCTCCTGACCGATATCAGCGTGGGCGCGCCGAGTTCGGCAAGCCTGTCATAGCCGAGCGCTTCGATCGCGGCGATGCCTTCGAACATCGCTTTCAGATAATCGGCGTCGTCCGCCGGCCGCGGCGCAAGGCGAGGCGGCAGCGCCGGATCGGCGATCGGAAACCGTTCGCCCGTGGCGGGAAGCGGATAGTAATCGAGGCCGGTGCCCGTCTCCGGGTCGATTGTCGCGCTGAGTTCGATGATACGGGCGAGCGGAAAGTGCTGGGCCAGCACCTTGCCGCCTGAGTTCGAGGCACCGCCCGCCAGCCAGGCGTTGCCGAGCCGGTGGCTGTAGATGCCGAAGCGCGGCGCCGAAATCGGCCGGTCGGACAGGATCTTGATGGTCAGCGAGGATCCCAGCGCAGTGACCCCGTCGCCGATCGCGGCGGCACCGGTCGCCAGGAACGAGGCGCAGCCATCCGTGGTGCCGGCGACGACGGCCACATCGCGCGGCAAGCCGAACAGTTCCCCGGCTTCCGCGGTGAGGGCGCCCGTGACCTCGCCCGGCACGACTACGCGCGGCAGCAACTCCATGCGCATTCCGGTCGCCGCGATCCATTCCGGCCAGCGGCGGGCCTCGACATCATAACCTGTCTTCAGGGCATTGTTCTCGTCGCTGACGTCGAAGCGGCCGGAGAAGTTTCCGGCAATCCAGTCGGCCTGATGCAGCACTGCCGCAATGCCCGGTAGATGCTGGAAGCGCAGGGCCTTGGCGAGGCCGGATGTCGCTCCATGCGCTGCACTTGCAGCCGGCGCGGTGCGGGCGATCGCGGCCAAGAGGCCGTCGTCATCGACCTTGTCGTTGTACATCAGCGGTTCGGCCAGCGGCAGCCCGGCGGCGTCGACCGGCAGCAGCGTGCCGGAGGTGCCGTCGACGGCGATGGCGCGGACCGCCGTGCGGTCGATGCCGGAAAGCAGCTCCGTCAGCGCCGCCTTGACCGCTTGCCACCACGCCGTGGGGGCTCGGCCATCGCGGCCAAACCTGTCGAGTGGAACGGCCGAATGCCCGGCTATGGAAAAATCACGGCGCATGGCGACGGCGCGCGCACCTGATGTGCCAATGTCGATGCCGATGACAAGTGGCATCATGTCCATGCTAGCCGCCAGCCGCGTTGAGCTTCTGGCGATATTGCTCGGCGTCCCAGTTGACCAGCTCGTCATTCTCGGAAGCGGTGAGATAGTTCAGCCGCGCGGCGATGTCGACACGCGCCGTCACGTCGGCGAGGCAGCGTTGCATGGCATCGGCGCCGGCACTGGCGTCGCCGCGCATCAGCACGCCTGCGCCGGGAAACAGGATCGCCGCAGGCGACGTGCCCAGTCGTGCAACGACATCTGCCACGGCCTCGCCTGGCTTCGCCACGACGGAGCCCTGGCCGAGGAAGATGACGTGGTCCGGATAGAGGCTGCCGGCCTGCGCCATGCGGCGGCTCTCAGCGTCGAGCGCAACCGCATGCGCTTCGACATCGGCCGGCAATCTGTAGCCGCTGTCGCCGGCAAGCGCGGCCAAGGCGTCGAGGTCGGGTGCGGCGGTCGCGCGCGCCGGCCGGGCCAGCAATGACCTGATACGGCGCAGCAGAAGCTCCGCCCCGGCGACGGTTTCGGCAGCGACGACCAGCCCGTGATTGCCAAGGATCAGCACGTCGACACCAGGCCGCAGTTTTTCGGCAATGCCGCGTGCAAGCGGCAGGCCGGGCCGGAAATAGGGCACATAGGCCCATTCGATGCCATCGAGCCGCTTGGCGACCTCGGCCTCGCCATCGGCCTGCACGGCAAGCGAGATGGTGTCGACGCAATGGACATGCAGAACGACGCGCTGCGGCATCAAAGCGTGCACCGTGGTCTCGATCGATGGCCGCAGGCCGCGCGGGTTGAGCGCTGCAATGGTGAAACCCTGCGGCTGGTCGGCGGCGCGATCGCGCTGTTCGACGGCTTTCAGCAGCGGCGCCATCGCCACCGGCACCATGATGTCATCGACCAGCGCGTCTTTCAGCCAGGTGCCGGAGGCCTTGATCCACAGCGTGTCGCCGGCTTTCAGCGAGGTGTTGCCGCCTGCCGCCTGGGTGAGATGCGGGCTCCGCCCGATGCTGGCCGAAAGCGCCCGCAAGGCCGCCAGTTCCTGCGCGTCAGCTTGGGTCGCCATGGCGCTTTTCCTCCAACGGCTCGGCCGTGTCCTGCGCGAAATCCCGTTGCCGGGATCGAATTGGCGCTGATATCGCAGAAACGAGTGATCTACGTCAATAGTGATCTACTGT
>NZ_RZQA01000926.1:0-2361 GCF_004022915.1 Mesorhizobium sp. M7A.F.Ca.US.006.04.2.1 | reverse complement strand
GCGGAAGAAGCCGTAGGCGGCGAAGGAAAACGCCAGTGCCAGCGACCCCCAGGGCAGCTTGCCGCCTTCGATGGTCAGCACGGCGACGGCGACGGCCGCCAGCACCACCGCCGCGATCTGCAGCCGGTCGAGCCGCTCGCCGAGCAGCAGCGCGCCGACAACGACGCTGACCAGGGGATTGATGTAGTAGCCGAGCGCGGTTTCGACGGTGCGGTCGACCGCGATCGCCCAGACATAGATGCCCCAGTTGACCGAGATCAGCGCCGCCGTCAGCGCGGCCATGGCGATGGTGCGTGGCGAACGCAGCGCCGCCTTGAAATCCGCCGTGCGGCCGGCCCAGATCAGAACGGCGGCGGCGATCGGCACCGACCAGACGATGCGATGGGCAATGACTTCCGCGAGCGGCAGATGAGCGACCGCCTTCATGTAGAAGGGCAGCAATCCCCATAGCAGATAGGCGCCGAGCGCCAGCAGAAAGCCGCGCCGGGCCTTGGACTCTGCATCCAGGGTAATTGCTTCAGTGGCCATGGGCCAACGCTATGGCCCAGTCACCTTGGCAAGACCATCGCAAAGTTCTGATGGATCAATGGACTTTCGCTGATGGTTCAACCCTATTCGGCGGCCACCAGTCCGGCCATCTCGCGGTTCTTCATCAGCTTGTAGACGATGGAATCCATCAGCGCCTGGAACGAGGCGTCTATGATGTTCTCGGAAACTCCCACCGTCCACCAGCGTGCGCCGGTGCCGTCATGCGATTCGATCAGAACGCGGGTGATCGCCTCGGTACCGCCATTGAGGATACGCACCTTGAAGTCGGCCAGCTCCATGTCGGCGATCTCGCCCTGGAATTTGCCGAGGTCCTTGCGCAGCGCGATGTCGAGCGCGTTGACCGGGCCATGCCCTTCGGCCACCGACATCTTCTCCTCGCCATCGACCACCACCTTGACGATCGCTTCGGAGACCGTCTTCAACTGGCCGTTGGCGTCGAAGCGGCGCTCGACCATGCAGCGGAACGAGGTGACGTTGAAGAATTCCGGCAGGCCGTGCAGCATCTTGCGGGCGAGGAGTTCGAAGCTGGCATCGGCGCCTTCATAGGCATAGCCCTCGGCCTCGCGCTCCTTGACCACGGATATCAGCGCGTCGAGCCGGTGATCGTCCTTCGGCACCTCGATGCCGCGTCGCCTCAGCTCGGCGAGGAAATTGGCCTTGCCGCCCTGGTCCGAGACCATGACACGGCGGCGGTTGCCGACGGTTTCGGGGGGGACGTGCTCATAGGTCGCCGGCTCCTTGGCCAGTGCGGATGCGTGGATACCCGCCTTGGTGGCGAAGGCGGAAGCGCCGACATAGGGCGCTTGCGCCTCTGGCGCTCGGTTCAGGAGTTCGTCAAATGCGCGCGACAACCTGGAAATGCCTGTCAGCGCCTCAGCCGAAATGCCAGTTTCGAAACGATCGGCGAAGGCCGGCTTTAGCGCCAGCGTCGGCACGATCGAGATCAAATTGGCGTTGCCGCAGCGCTCCCCGATGCCGTTGAGCGTGCCCTGGATCTGGCGCACGCCAGCCTCGACAGCGGCGAGGGAATTCGCCACGGCCTGGCCGGTGTCGTCATGGGCATGGATACCGAGATGATCGCCTGAAATACCCGACGAAATAACCTTCTCGACGATGGCGCGGACTTCCGATGGCTGCGTGCCGCCATTGGTGTCGCACAGCACCACCCAGCGCGCCCCGGCATCATAGGCGGTCCTGGCGCAGGCCAGCGCGTAGTCGGGATTGGCCTTGATGCCATCGAAGAAATGCTCGCAGTCGACCAATGCCTCCTTGCCGGCGGCGATCGCCGCCTCGACGGAGGCCTTGATGGCGTCGAGGTTCTCCTCATTGGTGCAGCCGAGCGCGACACGGACGTGGTAGTCCCAGCTCTTGGCGACGAAGCAGATGGCATCCGATTTCGATTGCACAAGAGACGCTAGGCCGGGATCGTTGGACGCCGACACCCCTGCCCGCTTGGTCATGCCGAAGGCGACGAATTTGGCGCGCTCCGTGCGCTTCTCCTGGAAGAAGGCGGTGTCGGTCGGGTTGGCGCCGGGATAGCCGCCTTCGACATAGTCGAGGCCAAAAGCGTCAAGCAGTTTTGCGATGGCGATCTTGTCCTCGACGGAAAAGTCGATGCCCGGCGTCTGCTGGCCATCGCGCAACGTGGTGTCGAAGAGATAGAGGCGCTCGCGGGTCATGGTCATTTGCCTGCAAACTTGTCCGTCGCGCGGATCAGCCGGTCGAGGATACCCGGCTCCGAATAAGCATGGCCGGCGCCCTCGATCAGATGGAAATCCGCCTTTGGCCAGGCCTTGTGCAGCGCCCAGGCAT
>NZ_RZQA01000925.1:0-2361 GCF_004022915.1 Mesorhizobium sp. M7A.F.Ca.US.006.04.2.1 | reverse complement strand
ACAGCAGGCATGCATATGCCGGCAAACTATTCCCTATTGTGAAATCCGCATAAGACGCCGTTTCCGGACATTCTTTTTAAGTGCTTGCCGGCAAACGAAAAAACCCGGCACAAACGGCCGGGTTCGAAGAACGTCAGTCTAGGCAAGTAATGTCAGGCCGACAGTACCTTGACCCGCTGAGCCAGTCGCGACACCTTGCGGGACGCCGTGTTCTTGTGAATCACGCCCTTGGTTGCGGCGCGCATCAATTCCGGTTCCGCGATCTTGAAGGCAGCCTGTGCGGCAGCCTTGTCACCGGAGGCAAGCGCCTCTTCGACCTGGCGGATATAGGTGCGGACGCGCGAGCGACGGTTCTTGTTGATCGCTGCGCGGCGGACGATCTTGCGCGTTGCCTTTTTGGCCGAGGATGTATTGGCCATGATGCCTCTCTTCTGATCTGGTCGGCGCATGCGGGATGCCGCAGGGCGCAAAAAACAAACGGGCTGCCACGGGGCCGCCTCGGTTGGTGCGGCTTATAGTTCAGCTTTTCCGGCGCGTCAACGCTGCCTGGCCTTCTTTTTGGCGGCCAACAGCCATCTTCTTCGAAGCCAAGGGATTGGCGTCAGCGGTTGGTGAAATTCGGCTTCCGCTTCTCGGCAAAGGCCGCCATGCCTTCCTTCTGATCGTCCAGTGCAAACAGCGAGTGAAACAGCCGGCGCTCGAACCGCAATCCCTCGGCAAGCGTCGTCTCGAAGGCGCGGTTGACAGCTTCCTTTGCCATCATCACCGATGGCAGCGAGAAAGCGGCGATCTTGGCCGCGGCCTCCAGCGCCTCCTCGACAAGTTCGCCGGCAGGCACGACCCGCGACACCAGGCCAGAACGCTCGGCCTCGGCGGCATCCATCATCCGCCCGGTCAGGCACATGTCCATCGCCTTCGACTTGCCGACAAAGCGGGTCAGCCTTTGTGACCCGCCCATGCCTGGAATGACGCCGAGCGTGATCTCGGGCTGGCCGAACTTGGCCGTGTCGGCGGCGATGATGAAATCGCACATCATCGCCAGCTCGCAACCGCCGCCGAGTGCATAGCCCGCCACCGCCGCGATAATAGGCTTTCGCGCCCGCGTCAGTTCCTCCCAGCCGACGAAGAAGTCTTGGGCGTAGGCGTCCGCATAGGAGATGGACTGCATCTCCTTGATATCGGCGCCCGCCGCGAAAGCCTTTTCGGAACCGGTGATGACCATGGCGCCGATACCGGGATCGGCGCTGAACCCGTTCACGGCTGCCACCACCTCGGTCAGGATCTGGGAGTTCAGCGCGTTGAGCGCCTGCGGCCTGTTCAGCGTGATCAGCCCGACCTTGCCGTGCGTCTCGGTGATGATCGTCTCATAGGTCATGGCTGCTTCTCCTTGCTTACGCTCGTCTAGAGCGGTTCATCGTTTCACGGAAACGCAGAACCGCTCCATCTCCTTGTCTTGATGCAATTTCGGACGGAAAACCGCCCTCGCTTTTCCTGGAATTGCTCTGACTCATCGCTGGCATGTCCGGCAATAAAAGGTCGATCGGCCGCTCTGCACGATACGCTCGATGTGGCCGCCGCAACTGGGCTTGGAGCAGGCCTCGCCTTCGCGGTCGTAGACGGCGAAGGCGTGCTGGAAATAGCCCAGCGACCCATCGGTCTGCATATAGTCCCGCAGTGAGGAACCGCCGGCTGCGATCGCATCCGATATCACCGAACGAATGGCTTGCGCGAGGTGTTCGCTTTGGGCCTGGGCTTTCTTTCCGGGCCTGGCGATCGTGCCCGCCTCGCGCAGCGGCGACAGGCCCGCACGCCACAACGCCTCCGACACATAGATATTGCCGAGCCCGGCGATCAGCCTCTGGTCGAGAAGCGCTGCCTTCAGCGGTGATCTCCGCCCCTTCATCAATGAGGAAAGCAGCGCACCGTCCAATGTGTTGCCCGTAGGCTCGACGCCAAGTCCAGCCAGCATCGGATGAACGTCCGGCAGTCCTTCCGCAAACAACATGAAGCCGAAGCGGCGCGGATCATTGAAGATCACGCGCGATCGGGTACCGGCCGGAGACACGACATGGAAGACGACGTGGTCGTGATTGGAGCTCTTCGAGCGGTCGTGCCGGAAGATGCCGGGCATGTCGCTGCCATCAGCCGTCTCGATGCGGAATGAGCCCGACATGCCGAGATGGCAGATCAGCGCGGGGCCGCCTTCCAGGTCCATCGTCAGATACTTGGCCCGGCGGCCGAGTGCCGTGATCGTCTTGCCGGCCAGTCGCTGCGCGAATTTCTCGGGAAATGGAAAGCGCAGATCCGGTCGGCGCGCCTCGACGCGGGCGATGGTGGCGCCTTCCAGAACCGGCTGAAGTC
>NZ_RZQA01000924.1:0-2363 GCF_004022915.1 Mesorhizobium sp. M7A.F.Ca.US.006.04.2.1 | reverse complement strand
GGCTACTACGATGCCGTCGACTTCACGCCGCAGCGCGTGCCGGAAGGCACGGACCATGTCGTCGTCCAGAATTATATGGCCCACCATTCGGGCATGTCGATCGCGGCGGTTGCCGACGCCATCTTCGAAGGTCGCATGCGCGACCGCTTCCACAGCGATCCGGTCATCGAATCGGCCGAACTCTTGCTGCAGGAGAGGGCGCCGCGCGACATCCCGACAGCGACCGTCAGGACCGAGGCCGACGAACGCTCCAAGGACGAGACCGAAGTCGACAGCCCCGACACCCGCATCGTGCTCAATCCGCTGCAGTCGCTGCGGTCGACCAACGTCATGTCGAACGGCCGCTATTCGGTGATGGTCAGCGCGACCGGCTCGGGCTACAGCCGCTGGGGCGATCTCTCCGTCACCCGCTGGCAGCCGGATCCGACCGAGGACCGGCTCGGCTCCTACATCTTCCTGCGTGACGCCGGCACCGGCGACTGGTGGTCGGCTACAGCCGAACCGAAGCGAGCCGCCGAGGAAAAGGCGCAGACCTTGTTCTCCGACGACAAGGCGAGCTTCGTCAAATCGGTGGGCACCTTGCGCTCCGAGGTCGAATGCATCGTCATCTCGGAAGGCAATGGCGAGGGCCGTCGGGTCACGCTCTACAATGACGGTCCGTCCGACCGTCACATCGAAGTGACCTCCTTTGCCGAGCTGGTGCTCGGCCTGGAGGCGTCCGACAACGCGCATCCGGCCTTCTCGAAGATGTTCGTGGAAACCGAAATCTCTGCGAACAACGCGGCGATCTTCGCCACGCGGCGCAAGCGCGAGACCAGCGAGCCCGATATCGCCATGGTGCATTTCGTCACCGATCCGTCCGGATCGGCGCGCGACGCCGAGGCCGAGACCGACAGGCGCGCCTTCATCGGCCGTGGCCGCACCATCGTCGACGCAGCCGCTTTCGACCCGGGCGCCAGGCTGGGCGGCCACTCAGGCTTTACGCTCGATCCCGTCGCCTCGCTGCGCCGCCAGGTGCGCGTGCCGGCCAACAAGAAGATATCGCTGACCTTCTGGACGGTTGTCGGCGCCGGCCGTGCCGAACTGGACGAAGCCATCGCCCGCCTCGACCATCCGGAGAGCTTTGCCCGCCAGGCCATGCTTGCCTGGACGCGCAGCCAGGTGCAGACCCGCCACATGGGCCTCAGCCTGACCGATGCCGCCAATGTGCAGAAGCTGGCGCGCTATCTGATCTATCCGGATCCGTTCCTGCGTCTTCCCGCCGAATCCATCGCCTCGGGGCTGGGCAAGCAGTCGAGCCTGTGGCCGACAAGCATTTCCGGCGATTTCCCGATCTTCCTGGTCAGGATCGGCGATGTCGCCGATCTCGAAATCGTCGCCCAGGCGCTGCGGTTCCAGGAATATATGCGCACCCGCGGCATGATGATCGACTTCGTCGTCGTCAACGAGCAGGCGTCCTCCTATGTCCAGGACCTGCAGCGGGCGGTCGAGACGCTGTGCGAAAACAGCCGTCTGCGCGGCAAGGAGCTCGGGCCGCGCCAGCACATCTTCGCGGTACGCCGCGACCTCATGGACGAGACCACCTACAAGACGCTGCTCGCCGTCGCCCGCGTCGTCCTGCACACGCGCAACGGCACCATCTTCGACCAGATCGAGCGCGCCGAGGCGGCGGCCCTGCAGGCGCGGGATGCTCTGGCAACGTTGCCGATTCCGCGTGAATTGCCGTCGCCGACACCCACGACGCATACTCCTGCCTCGCAGGCGGTGGCCAATGTCAGCGCCGATGGCAGCGGACTCAGCCAATGGAACGGCTTTGGCGGTTTCGACGGCGACGGACGGCACTATGTCGTGCGCCTGGCCGGGCGGCGCACGACGCCGCAGCCGTGGATCAACGTCGTCTCCAACGCCTCGTTCGGGTTCCACACCTCCGCCGAGGGCGCAGCCTTCACCTGGAGCCGAAACAGCCGCGACTACCAATTGACGCCGTGGTCGAATGATCCGGTCTCGAACCGCCCGGGCGAGGGCCTCTATATCTACGATCAGGCCAGCGGCAAGGCATTCTCGCCGCTCGCCGCCATGGTGCGCGATCCCTCGATGACCTACGAGGCCTGGCACGGCCAGGGTTTCTCGACCTTCCGCTCGAAGCGCGGACCGTTGTCGATGGACCTTACCCATGTCGTCGATCCGGTCGATTCCCTGAAGATCTCGCGGCTGCGCATCCAGAATTCCGGCTCGGTGCCGGCGCGGCTGCGTGTCTATGCTTATGCCGAATGGGTGCTCGGCGGGCATCGGTCGCGCACTGCGGCAACCATCGTCCCGTCGCGGGACGCGGCAACCGGTGCGCTGCTGGCACAAAACCCCTA
>NZ_RZQA01000923.1:0-2364 GCF_004022915.1 Mesorhizobium sp. M7A.F.Ca.US.006.04.2.1 | reverse complement strand
TCTCAATTCGCCCTTTGGCGTGGCCCTGGTCGGCAACGATCTCTACGTCGCCAATACCGACGCCATCGTGCGTTACCCCTACACGTCGGGCGACACCAAGATCACCGCGCCGGGCGCCGTGCTGACGCCATTGCCCGGCGGACCTATCGATCACCACTGGACAAAGTCTCTCGTGGCCAGCCCCGACGGGTCTCGGCTGTATGTCGGCATCGGATCCAACAGCAACATCACCGAGAACGGCATCCAGGCGGAAAAGGACCGGGCCGCCATCTGGGAAGTCGACAGGGCCACTGGCCGCTATCGTATTTTCGCGAGCGGCCTGCGCAATCCCAACGGGCTGAGTTGGGAGCCGCAGAGCGGCGCGCTGTGGGCTGTGATCAACGAGCGCGACGAGCTCGGTCCTAACCTGGTTCCCGACTACATGACCTCGGTCAAGGACGGCGCGTTCTATGGTTGGCCGTACAGCTACTATGGTCAGCATGTCGACCCGCGCGTGATGCCGCAGCGGCCGGACCTCGTCGCCAAGGCGATCCCTCCCGACTATGCCTTGAGTTCCCACGTCGCACCTCTGGGCTTGACGTTCTACACTGGAACCAACCTGCCGGAGCTCTATCGCAACGGCGCCTTTGTTGGCGAGCATGGTAGCTGGAACCGCAAGAGCTTCAACGGCTACAAGGTCGTTTTCGTGCCGTTCAAAGACGGTCATCCAGATGGCAAGCCGCAGGACGTCGTCACCGGTTTCCTCGGCAAGGACAACAAGGCGCACGGGCGGCCCGTCGGCGTTGCCGTCGACAAATCCGGCGCGCTGCTGATCGCCGACGATGTCGGGAACACGGTCTGGCGCGTAACTTCCACGAGCCAGTAGGCACCTGCATAAACGCTGATCGCTTCACTATCTCGGTGCGAATTCCACCAGCGCCTTGACGAATTCTGCCGGTGCCTCGATCGGCAGGAATTCGCCGCAGTTGGCGATCATGTGACCTTGCAGGTTCTTTGCGCCAGACATCCTCAGACCTTCGAGGTAATCGTCGATCGATCCAAAATCCGCGTCGCCGCGGATATAGAGGATCGGAACTTCGATGCGCGCCGGGGCATTGGCCTCGGCATCCTGCTTGAACGCGCGATACCAATCAAAGCCGGCCTTAAGTGCCTCCGGCCTCGCATAGGCCTGCGTCAACGTCTCCCGCATTTCATTGGTCAATGCTTCGGGACGGCCGGCGAGCAGATCGAAGAAAAAATCGAAGTAGGCGCGTTGATGGCCCGTCACCAGCAACTCCGGTAACTCAGGCACCGCATGAAACGCAAAGTGCCAGATGCCCGGGTTTGCGACTACCTTCGTCCATGGTTGAAGGCCGGGGATAACCGTATTCATCGGCACCGCGCCGACGATGCGACCGCCATGATGGCGAGCAGCAGCGAAGGCAATCATGCCGCCCACATCGAAGCCTGCAACGACGATGGATTTGGCCCCAAGCGCCTCGGCGGCTGAAATCACAATACCGGCAAGAACCTTCTTTTCCGCCGACGGCGGAGTGCCACGCGATTCACCGATCTCCGGAAGATCGAAAGCCAGCGTAAAGTACCGCGTGCCGAGTTCATCGATCACGCCATCATAGATTTTCCTGGAATGGGGCCAGCCGTGCAGAAGGATCAAGGCCGGTCGGCGCGGATCGCCGGCCGTGGATACCGCCAGCTGCATATCGCCTGCTTCGAGGGTCTGGACGAGCATCGTCTATCCATTTTCGGGAACTCAGAAGAAAACGAAGAGCGAACGAATAGGTTGCCCCACCAGTTCAGTCTGCGTCGCTCGCCGCTGTCCGTTCTCCAACGTCTGTGCTCAAGGACCCAGCCCGCTTTCTGAGCCGGCTCGACCGTCACCAAGTGGGAGGAGGGGGCCATCCACCGGCCCTGTTGGTCCGCCTGCGGAACAAGCATTTAACCCTGGCGTTAGAATGCCGGGCGATCCCGCAACGGGCGAATGGGCAGTCGCGAAGTCGTCGCGGCGGTTTGCAATTAGGACAATGCAGGGAGATTCACATGCCGCTTACGGCCTTCGCACTCAATTGCTCGCTCAAAGCTTCGAACGACAGGGAAAAATCCTCCACCGATCGGTTGCTCGCCGATGTCCTGGCGGCGTTGATGCAATACGATGTGAAGGGCGAGATCGTGCGTGCGCTCAGCCACGATATCAAGCCCGGCGTGCTCTCCGACATGGGCGAGGGCGACGATTGGCCGAAACTCAGAAAGAAGATACTGGCGGCCGACATCTTCGTGCTCGGGCTTCCGATCTGGCTTGGCCAGCCCTCGAGTGTGGCCAAGCGCGTCCTGGAGCGGATGGATGCCTTTCTCGAGGAGACGGATGAC
>NZ_RZQA01000922.1:0-2368 GCF_004022915.1 Mesorhizobium sp. M7A.F.Ca.US.006.04.2.1 | reverse complement strand
CAGCCCTTGTCGAGGAACTGCGCGCAAAAGGCACCGGCGTTGCCATGGCCGGCGACGGCGTCAACGATGCACCGGCCCTTGCCGCCGCCGATGTCGGCATCGCCATGGGCACCGGCGCCGATGTCGCCGTCGAAAGCGCCGGCATCACCTTGGTCAAAGGCGACCTCAACGGCATCGTGCGGGCGCGCACGCTGGCTCAGGCGACGATCCGCAACATCCGCCAGAACCTGTTCTTTGCCTTCCTCTACAACGTGCTTGGCGTGCCGGTCGCCGCCGGCGTGCTCTATCCGCTCACTGGCACGCTTCTGTCGCCGATGCTGGCAGCGGCGGCGATGAGCCTGTCCTCGGTGTCGGTGATCGCAAACGCATTGCGGCTGAGAACATTGAAACTCTGATCCAAGCCCCCAAATACGAAACCCATCCAACAGGAGACCATGTATGACCTTCGCCAAAAAACTCGTGCTGCTGCTGATGGCGGCCGGAATGCTGGTTGCCGTCTTCCTCGAAAGCGTTCCGGCGCAGAGCGAAGAGATGAAACACGACATGGGCGCTATGGCGACGGACGCGACCAGTCCTTCGACGGAAGGCTACAAGGCGGCGATGGACAAGATGCATGCCGACATGATGGCGTCCGACTATACCGGCAATGCCGACGTCGATTTCGTCAGAGGCATGATCCCGCACCATCAGGGTGCGATCGACATGGCCAAGGTTGAACTTGCCAATGGCAAGGACCCGGAAATCCGCAAGCTGGCCGAAGGCGTCATCGCCGCGCAGGAAGCAGAGATCAAGCAGATGCAGGCCTGGCTCGCCGCCCATCCGGTGAAGTAAGTCTTCAGCCATCGCCAGCGCGGCGAGAACGCCTCTGGATTTATCGCCCAGCCTGCGATGCGATCCGGCCCTAACTGGAGCCCGCCATGCCACCGACCATCAGAACCACCAAACTGCCCTCCGGCGAAGCCGTTCAGGTGCTTGGCCAGGGCACATGGAAGATGGGCGAAGATTCCCGTCGCCGCGCCGATGAGGTGAATGCCCTCAAGCTCGGCCTCGACCTCGGCATCACGTTGATCGACACCGCCGAAATGTATGCCAGCGGCGGTGCCGAGGAGGTGGTGGCCGAAGCCATTGCCGGGCGCCGCGACGAGACCTTCCTGGTCTCGAAAGTGCTACCGTCGAACGCCTCGCGCGCGGGCGTGCAGCGGGCCTGCGAAAACAGCCTGAAACGCCTGCGCACCGACCGCATCGATCTCTATCTCTTGCATTGGCCCGGCAGCGTGCCATTGACGGAAACCGTCGCGGCCTTCGAGGCCCTGAAAAAGGCCGGCAAGATCCGCCACTGGGGCGTCAGCAATTTCGACACCGACGAGATGGAAGAGCTGATCGGCCTGCCCGATGGCGGCAATGTCCAGACCAACCAGGTGCTCTACAATTTGGTCCGGCGTGGCCTCGAATTCGATCTGGCGCCCTGGAGCCGGCAGCGCGGCATCCCCTTGATGGCCTATTCGCCGGTCGAGCAGGGTGCGTTGGCGCGCAATGCCAGGCTCGAAGCCATTGCCGGGCGCCACAATGCGACCCCAGCGCAAATCGCCCTGGCCTGGGTGATGCATCAGGAGGGCGTCATCGCCATCCCGAAGGCCAGCAGCGAGGAGCATGTCCGCCAGAATGTCGCTGCGCTCGACATCAAGCTTGCGCCGCAGGACATCGCCGATCTCGACCGCGCTTTCCCGCCACCAGCGCGCAAGCGCGGGTTGGAGATGATCTGACTACGTCCCCGCCAACCCCTTCAGCCGGTAGAGCGCTTCCAGCGCCTCGCGTGGCGTCATTTCGTCCGGGTTGATGTCGCCAAGTGCCGCGCCCAGCGCGTCGCTCTTGATCGGCTTCGGCGCTTCTCGTTTCACCGCCACCGAAAACAATGGAAGATCGTCGACCAGCCGGTTGGTCTTGCCCGAAACTTCGCCCTCTTCCAGTTGGTGCAGCACTTCCTTGGCCCGGTCGACCACCGCTTCCGGCAGGCCGGCCAGCCGCGCCACCTGCACGCCGTAGGAGCGGTCGGCGGCACCCTTGCCGACCTCGTGCAGGAAGACGACGTCGTTTTCCCATTCTTTGACCCGCATGGTGACATTGTGGAGCCGCGCCAGCTTGCCGGCCAGCGAGGTCATTTCGTGGAAATGGGTGGCGAAGATTGCCCGGCAGCGGTTCTTCTCATGCAGATATTCGACCGCCGCCCAGGCGATCGACAGGCCATCGAAAGTGGCGGTGCCGCGGCCGATCTCGTCGAGGATCACCAGTGCGCGCTCACCGGCCTGGTTGAGGATCGCCGCCGTCTCGACCATCTCGACCATGAACGTCGAGCGGCCGCGCGCCAGAT
>NZ_RZQA01000921.1:0-2374 GCF_004022915.1 Mesorhizobium sp. M7A.F.Ca.US.006.04.2.1 | reverse complement strand
CCAGAACAGCCGCCGATCCCCAGCGCGAGGCCCAGTCCGCCAGCTGCCTCTTCAAAGACGGCGGATGAAAAGCGCGGCACGGCGGATGGCCAGGACCTGTCGGCGCAAGCGGCCAGCAAGGGCAAAAGGCAAAACGAGGCAGGCACTGCCGCGGAAGATAACTACCGCGGCGATGTCTTTAGAAAGCTCGGCAGCGTCAATCGCACTCTGCCGCCGTCCCTACAACTGGCGGCACGCAACAATGCGGTTGTTAAATTCGTCATAGGCAGGAAGGGCAACATAAATAAGTTGCGCATCCTGGAGACCTCAGGGTCGGCGGCTTTCGATCAGGCGGCCCTTGGCATTATCCGCAAAGCAGCCCCCTTCCCTTCGATTCCACCACAGGCAGCAAGCGCAAGTTTGGAGTTCGAGACCGAAATCGGCCCATTTTGAATGTGCGCAGAACAAAACGCTGCGGCCGCAAATCATCAACATCCCTGTGAGAGGAAACCGCCATGTACATCGCCATGAACCGCTTCAAGGTGCAGACCGGCTCGGAGAACGATTTCGAGGCCTTGTGGAAGAACCGCGATTCCAGCCTTGCGGAGATGAAGGGGTTCCGCGAATTCCACCTGCTGCGAGGCCCGGTCAACGAGACCGAAGGCTACACGCTGTTTGCATCGCACACGGTGTGGGCGAGCCACGATGATTTCATCGCCTGGACCAAGTCCGAGAATTTCCGCGCCGCCCACAGGAATGTCGGCACGACGAAGGTCCACTATCTCGGCCACCCCCAGTTCGAGGGTTTTTCGGTCGTCGAAGGCGCGTAATGCATGTCGCCCAAAAGTGGTCCCGGTTTGGGACAACGACATGCATAAAACAAAAGAGATAGAGACATTCACTGTTTCCACGAAACGGTGAATGGCTCTAACGACCGGCCGGAGTCAGGCTCCGGCCAGCAAGCTCGCATTGCCGCCCGCGGCGGTGGTGTCGACGCAGACGGCCCGCTCATGTGCATAAGCCGCCGGGTTCAACACTTCGCTGACCAGCGGCACGATCGGGCCTGAGCGATCAGCGATAACCCTGCGCACGATGCGCGCGGCCTCTGGCGTGCCGGAAAAAGCAACGATATCGACGCGCAGCGAGCGTGCCTCGACCGGATCAGGCCGGCCATCGATGGCGGCCAGCGGCAGGCCCTTGCCGGTCAGAGCGGAAAGGGCTGCCGGTGCACCCGGCGCAACGGCCAGCACGGCGTTGCCGGCGGCGAGCGCCTGGATCGTCTGCGCCAGCAGCGTATCACCATCGGGACCAAGGCACAGCACCCGTCCACGTGGCGACAGCGAGAGCGTGTTGGCTTCGCCGGTCGGCCCGGGCAGGTCGACCTGGCCGAAATCGATGCCGGCGGCCGCACCAATGGCCGCAGCACCCTTGCCGCGCAGATGCTTCCTCAGAATGGCGATCCGGTCCGGACGCGTCGACCAGCCGCCAAGTGTGGGATCAGGCAGATTGTCGGCAAGCTCGGTCGCCGTGACCTTGTGGCCGTCCTGCACATGGGTGCCGGCCTCCGGCCCCTTGCGGAAGCGGCGGAGATAGTGCGGACCGCCGGCCTTCGGCCCGGTGCCGGAAAGCCCCTCGCCGCCAAACGGCTGCGAACCGACGACGGCGCCGATCTGGTTGCGGTTGACATAGATGTTGCCGGCATGGATGCCATCGACGAAATGCTGCACGCGGCCCTCGATGCGGGTGTGCAGGCCGAAGGTCAGGCCATAACCCTTGCGGTTGATGGCGGCGATGACCGCGTCGATCTGGTCGGCGTCGAAACTGGCGACATGCAGCACCGGCCCGAACACCTCGCGCTCCATGTCCTCGATACCCTTGACCCGGAAGACATGCGGCGCGACGAAGCGACCTTCCCTGGGCGCCTCGAGCTTGGCGATCAGCCTGCCCTGCAGGCCCATCTTCGTGCAATACTCGCGGATCGAGCTTTGCGCCTCGTCGTCGATAACCGGGCCGACATCGGTCGAAATCCGCCAGGGATCGCCGACGTTGAGCGCCTCCATGGCGCCCTTCAGCATCTCCAGCATCTTCTTCTCGACGTCCTTCTGCACGTAGAGTACGCGCAGCGCCGAACAGCGCTGGCCGGCACTCTGGAAGGCGGAGGCGAGGATATCGCGCACCGCCTGTTCGGGCAGCGCGGTGGAATCGACGATCATGGCGTTGAGGCCGCCAGTCTCGGCGATCAGCATGGCGTCGGGCGCGGCCGTCTCGGCCAGCTGCTTCTCGATCAGCTTGGCAACCTCGGTCGAACCTGTGAAGCAGACGCCAGCGATGCGTGGATCGGCGGTGAGCGGCCCGCCGACCGATGGGCCGTCGCCAGGGAGCAACTGGATGACGT
>NZ_RZQA01000920.1:0-2376 GCF_004022915.1 Mesorhizobium sp. M7A.F.Ca.US.006.04.2.1 | reverse complement strand
CCGTTACACGGCTCCCGCCACAGCCCCGGAGTGACACGCGAGAGCCAAGTCAATCAAGCCAGCGCTGCATGCGAAATTCTTCAGTCAGGCAACGCCGCCACCGCAACAATTTCAACGACGATGTCGGCTTGCGCAAGCGCTGCAACTCCGATCACCTCCGAAGGCGGCGGGTTGTTATAGCTGCAGTGCTTCGGGCAATGCTCGGCAAAGAACTCGTCCAGTACGTCGAGACGAAAATTGGGTGAACTCAGAACGCCGCCATCGGGAAATGGCCCCTTGATGAAGAAGGTCAGCCGGATGAGATAGTCGAGCGCGCTGCCGAGTTCTTCCAGATCTGATTTGATGTTCGCCAGAATTGCGCGCCACTGTGCCGCCGCATCGCCAGTGAATCCCCCTCCTCTCTTTCCGGTCGGATCATAATTTTCGGCGGTTGCCGTATTTCCGCAAAGGTAGACAAATCCCCTTGCTCCGGAGACGACCGTGCCTTTTCCCCACGGCATCAACTTTCCGTTTTTGAATTTCTTATGGGTTACGAGTTCCATGCTTCGTCCAGAACTCTTGATCGTCAGCCTATCAAATCGTCTATTCTGATCGGCAGATCGCGAATGCGCTTGCCGGTGGCATGATAGACGGCACTCGCCACGGCAGCAGCCGTTCCGACATTGCCGAGTTCGCCCAAACCCTTGACGCCGGCAGGGTTGACCTGATGGTCGATTTCGGGGACCAGGATAACGTCGACCTGTTTGATGTCGGCGTTGACCGGTACGAGATAGTCCTGCAGGTCGCGGTTGACGTAGCGCGCGTGTCGCTGATCGATTTCCGTCGCCTCGTGCAACGCCTGGCCGATGCCCCAGATCATGCCACCCATCAGCTGGCTGCGCGCGGTGCGCGTGTTCATGATGCGCCCGGCGGCGAAGGCCCCGACGATGCGCGGGACCCGGATTTCGCGTGTATAGCTGTTGATGCGCACTTCGACGAACTCGGCGCCAAAGGCATATTTGACCGAATCTTCGTCGTTCTCTCCACCATGAAATTCCGACTGTCCGGCATAGAGTTTGCTGAGGGCTTCAGGCGAAGAACCCTTCGGCGCAAACTCGGCATATTCCTCGATGGCGCCGACTTGCATAGCCTTGAAGACATCAGCCAGCTTTGCGGACTTGCCGGTCTCGGTGACGACCTCTTCGTCCTTCAAGTCCAGCTTCGCATTGCCCGAACCGGCCAGCGGAGCCCCCCTGCCCGCAGCGGCGGCGAACAGCTTTCCGCGTATCGCGTCGCAGGCTTTCATGACCGCCGAGCAGACACTGGCGGTCGAGATCGATCCGCCCGACACGGGAGCCGGCGGCAAGGCACTGTCGCCCATCTCGACGCTGATCTTGTCCATGCCGATGCCCAGTCTTTCGGCCGCCATCTGGCCGGCGATGGTGCGAACGCCGGTGCCGATTTCATGGGAGCCGCACTGGATCCGAACCTCGCCGTCGGCGGTGAGACGAACCCGGGCCGCGCAGGGCGCGGCGGCAGTCGGATAGATCGCCGTCGCACAGCCCATCCCGACAGCCAGTCGCCGTCGCGCATAGAGCCGACCTTGGGATCGCGCTTCGACCAGCCAAAGGCCTCCGACGCCTGGTCGTAGCACTTGATGAGTGAGCGGCTGGAAAATGGCTTGCCTCCGATGGGCTCCTTCTCCGGTTCATTGATGCGACGAAACTCGACAGGATCCATGCCGAGGGCCACAGCCATTTCGTCCATGGCGTTTTCCAGCGCGTAGACATAAGGCGTCTCCGGCGGCGATCGCATGTAGCCAGGCGTGTTGCGGTCGGCATGAACCAGCGAAACATGCGTCAGAACGGCGCCGTAATTGTACATGCGCGCGGTGGCGGACGTGCCGCCGACGACATAAGGGTCAGGGCGTGACGTCACCTCCCAGGCCTCATGTCCGAACGCCGTGATGCGGCCGTCCTTGCCGGCGCCCATGCGGATCCGATGCCGCGTTTCGGCGCGATAGGTCTGCGTACCGAAGGCTTGCATGCGATTGACGACGCAGCGAACCGGGCGGCCAATGCGTCGCGCCGCGACGGCAACGATAGCGGTGCGTGCCGTCATCGGCCCCTTGGAGCCGAAGGCACCGCCGATATAGGGACTGACGATCCGCACATTGGCCGGATCGAGCTTCAGCTGGCGTGCCAGTTCCACCTTCCAGCCGGTAACGTTCTGGCTGGGCTCGTGTATGGTCAACTGGTCGCCTTGCCATATTGCGGTGGTCGAAAACAGTTCGATCGGATTGTGATGCTGGGTCGGCGTCGAATATTTTTCGTCGATCTTTACCGTCGCATCCGCCCAGGCGGCATCGAAATCACCGGCCTTCGCATCCTCCTTGAA
>NZ_RZQA01000091.1:0-11541 GCF_004022915.1 Mesorhizobium sp. M7A.F.Ca.US.006.04.2.1 | reverse complement strand
GACCAGCTCAGCGACGCTCTTGACCTTGACGCCTGCCTTGCGGCCGCTCGGCTCTTCGGTCTTGATGACCTTCAGCCGCGGCTTGACGTCGGCGCCGTAGTCGGCCGGGCTCTTCTCGTCGAGCTGCTTCTTCTTGGCCTTCATGATGTTGGGCAGCGAGGCATAGCGCGGCTGGTTGAGGCGAAGGTCGGCGGTAACGATCACCGGCATCTTCAGTTCCACCGTCTGCAGGCCGCCATCGACTTCGCGCGTCACCTTGGCCTTGTCGCCGTCGAGCACGATCTTGGAGGCGAAGGTGCCCTGCGCCCAGCCCAACAGTGCCGCCAGCATCTGGCCGGTCTGGTTGGAATCGTCGTCGATCGCCTGCTTGCCGAGGATGACGAGGCCGGGCTGCTCGGCGTCGACGACGCCCTTCAGCACCTTGGCGACGCCGAGCGGCTCGGTCTGTTCGTCGGTCTTGACCAGGATGGCGCGGTCGGCGCCCATGGCGAGCGCCGTGCGCAGGGTTTCCTGCGCCTGCTGCGGGCCGATCGAGACGACGATGATTTCTTCCGCCTTGCCAGCTTCCTTCAGCCGGATCGCTTCTTCAACCGCGATCTCGTCGAACGGGTTCATCGCCATCTTGACGTTGGCGAGCTCCACCGCCGAACCATCAGCCTTCACGCGAACCTTGACGTTCGCATCCACAACCCGCTTCACGGGCACAAGGATCTTCATTTGCCTGTCACCTCTTCACGCTAATTGGGCGCGCTATAACAGCCTGCGCCCGTTCTGAGTTGTCGAAAGCCGACATTCCAGGTGGAAATTCTGGCCGGATGGAAATTCTGGTCTTTGCCCGCCTTAGGTTGCGGCGGAGACGTTTCCGTAGTTGCGGCAACCCTGCACGTCAATACGCTGCAAGTGGCTCAAATCGGTTCAGTCCGAACTGGAAGCGTTTCCGCGTCCCCAGCGCGGTGTCGCGGCGGGTTGATCGGGGATCAGCGGTTCCGTGGCAACCGGCGGCTGGTCGGGAGCGGCGGGCGCGACGTCGTCGTCGGCGCCGGCAAACAGCGGCACGCCGCGGCTACGCAAGACAAGCACCAGAACGGCGCCGGCGATGATGCCGCCGATATGGCAGGCCCAGGAGATCTGATCCTCGCCGCCGGCGGCAAACATCACCACCTGGAAAAGGACCCACAGGATGAGCGGGATGAAGGCCGGAATGCGCAGCGGGATGCGGGCGAAGGCCAACACCCAGACCTTCACCCTGGGATAAAGGATCAGATAGGCGACGACCACGCCGGCGATGGCGCCCGAGGCACCGATCAGCGGCACCTGCGAGTCCCAGGCGACGAGGCCCTGGAAGGCGGCGCCGGCGATCGCGCACAACAGGTAGAAGATGAGGTAGCGGATGTGACCGAGCGCGTCCTCGACATTGTCGCCGAACACCCACAGGAACAGCATGTTGCCGCCGAGGTGGAAGATGTCGGCATGCAGGAAGGAATAGGTGAGGTAGCTCAGGCTTTCGGGGATGACGATAAAACGGGGATCGAGCTCTGCGGTGTCATGGACGACCGACGGGATGAAGCCGAGACCAAGCACGGCGGCATTGGAGAAACTCTCGCCGCCGAGCGCGGTGACGAGGTAGACCAGGGCGTTGGCCACGATCAGCCCGACGGTCACATATTGCAGGCGGATGTGGCGCAGCCTGTTGGTGTCGTAAAGCGGGATGAACATGCCCCAGGCCCTCTTCCGCTTTCGACAATCAGCGGTTCTTGCCGGGAACCCATAGCACGTCGGCGTTTCCGTTGTCATTGACCGCCCGGGCGGCGACAAACAGGAAATCCGAGACGCGGTTGATGTATTTCAGACCGTCACGGTTGACGTGCTCGTTCGGGTCCTGGGCCAGGGCGACCATCAGCCTTTCGGCTCGCCTTGCCACGGTGCGGGCAAGGTGAAGTGCCGCCGCCGCCGCTGTGCCGCCATTGAGCACGAAGGATTTGAGCGGCTGAAGCTCCTTGTTGAGAAGGTCGATGTCCTTTTCGACCCGGTCGGTCTGCACGGCGACGATGCGAAGCGGCTCATAGCCGAGCGGCTTGCCGTCGTCGGGTACGGCGAGATCGGCGCCGAGATCGAACAGATCGTTCTGGATGCGGGACAGCATGGCGTCGATCGCGGGATGGGCCGCGGCCGTGTGGACCCTGGCGATGCCGATGCAGGCATTGGCCTCGTCGACCGTGCCGTAGGCCTCTACCCGCAGATCGGATTTCAGCCGCCTCTCGCCGGTGCCGAGACCTGTGGTGCCATCATCGCCGGTGCGGGTGTAGATCTTGTTGAGCTTGACCATTTCGCCTCCCCGGCCGCCGGCATCCTCACTTGCGGGTGAAATACACCGCCAGCAGGATCAGCACCAGCGCCACGGCCTGCAGCATGACTCGTGCCTGCATCAGCTTGTTCGAGGTGACGCCGGAGCCGCCGCGCATCATGTTGATGAGGCCGCGAACAAGCACGACCGCAACGGCGACCATGACCAGAATGGCGAGAATGTTGAAGACGGTTGCCATTGCTTCGTTCCAGTTGGTTGGCGTTCAGGCGCGTTTGGCCATCAGGCGGTAAAGCATCGATGCCGGCAGGATGCGTCTGAGCACCGCGCCGATCCTGGCGGGCACTGTTACCACATAGTGCGGGCGTGGGCGCCGCGACAGAAGTGCATGGCGCAGCGCCGCATGAACCACTTCCGGCCCTGGCTTCAAGGCCGATTGGCTGCCGCCGGCCCGCAGTCGTTCGAGTTGCGCCGCATAGTCCACGCGGTGCACGGAATTCTCGTGGTCGATGTTGCTGAGAAACCAAATGAGGCCATTGCTGGCGATCTTCGACTTCACCGGCCCCGGCTCGATCAGCGAGACGTGGACGCCGCTGCCCGCCAGTTCCTGGCGCTGGCAGAGCATCAAGGCCTCCAGTGCGTGCTTCGACGCCGAATAGGCGCCGCGAAAGCGCACCGGCACGAGGCCAAGGATCGACGAACAGTGGACGATGCGGCCCTGACCCTGGCGGCGCATCACCGGCACCAGCCGGCGGGTCAAATCATGCCAGCCGAAGAAATTCGCCTCGAATTGCTGCTTGAGCGCGGCAACGGGCAGATCCTCGACGGCGCCCGGCTGCGCATACGCGCCGTTGTTGAACAGGGCGTCGAGCCGGCCGCCGGTGCGGTCGAGCACCGCCGTCACCAGCGCGGCGATGGAGTCCGGCTCGCAATAATCGAGATAGAAGGCCTCGATGCCATCGGCTTCGAGCGCGGCGATGTCCTGCGGCTTGCGCGCCGTTGCGAACACCCGCCAGCCCTCCGCCTTCAACGCGCGGGCGCAGTACGCGCCTATTCCCGAAGACGCACCGGTGATGATAATCGAGCGCAACTTCTGCGCCGGACTGTTCGTGGTTTCGCCAAGGGTTGCCATTTGCCGCAATCCCTTCCCATATTCCCGGCGTGGAGACAATTGGAGGGCGCGGTTCTTGTTGCGGAAGATCGTAGCCCTCAAGCGGGTCCTCTACGACGCACTTGGCCATTTCAACACCGATGACGGCTGGGCGATGGCCAGCCATCTGGCGATCACCTCGCTGATGGCGCTGTTCCCGTTCCTGATCTTCGCGACGACGCTGGCGAGCTTCCTCGGCGCGCAGGCGTTCTCCGACACGGCCGTGCATCTGGTCTTCGACACCTGGCCCGAACAGATCGCCAAGCCGATCGCGCGCGAAGTGCTCAATGTGCTGACCGTCAGGCGCACCGACCTTTTGACCTATGGTGTGGTGCTTGCGGCCTATTTTGCCTCGAACGGCATCGAGGCGCTGCGCACGTCGCTCAACCGCGCCTACCGCGTCTCGGAAACGCGCGGCATCATCTACCGCCGGGTGCAGAGCATCATCTTCGTTCTCATCGCCACGGCCGGTTTCCTGGCGATCAGCGTGCTCCTGGTGTTCGCGCCGCTGCTGGCGCGGCTCGCGGAAGCCCATATCGACTGGATCAAGCCCTATATGGGCACCATTACGCTATGGCGTTACGTCATCGCTTCGGCGGTCATTGTCGGCGGATTGTTTGCCGTCCATTTCTGGCTGCCGGCGGGCAAGCGCCGCTTCGTGTCGCTGGTGCCGGGCATCGTCTTCACGCTGGCGGCATGGCTTATCGGTTCGACCATCTTCGCCACCTATCTCGACCACTTCTCGTCCTATGTGACGACCTATGCCGGCCTGGCCTCGATCATGATCGCCGTGGTCTTCCTCTACATGGTGTCTGCGATCTTCATCCTCGGCGGCGAGCTCAATGCCGCGATCAGCCGCTACCTGGAGGCGCGTGCGCGGGTGGGATGACAGGTCGAATTGAGGAATTGAAGAATTGGAGAAAAAGGGGGCCATATCCGGCGCTGTCTGTGCTTCTTCCTCAATTCCTCAATTCCTCAATTCCTCAATTCCTCAATTCCTCAATTCCACAGTTCTTCCCTTGGCCTGCCGCGCCGTTGCCAGGCCGACGCCGAATGTCGTGATCGCCATGCCGGAAATCTGAAGTGCGTTGAGCTGCTCGTCGAACAGGGCCCAGGCGATGATCGCCGTCACCGCCGGCACCAGGTAGAACAGCGAGGCCACCTTCGACATCTCGCCGTCGCGGATCATCACCATCAGCAGGAAGATGGCGCCGAGCGACAGCACCAGCACCAGCCAGGCCATGGCGAAGATCAGTTCGCCATTGATGACGACCGTGTGGGTTTCGAAGGCGAGGGAGGCGACGAGCATCAGCGAGCCACCGCCGACATATTGCCACATGGTCGCCGCGACGAGGTCGCCGCCGGAGGCAAAGCGCTTCTGCCAGATGGTGCCGGCGCTCATGCCGAGCACCGAAACCAGCGAGGCGGTCAATGTCGCCGCGGTCACGCCGCCGCCGAGCGCGCCGAGCTTCGGCCACAGCACGATGACGATACCGATGAGGCCGATGCCAAGGCCAAGCCAGTGACGCGGCAGGATCGCCTCGCCGAGGAATTTGCCGGCCAGCACCGCCGTGATCAGCGGCTGCAGGCCGACGATGAGGGCCGAAAAGCCGGCCGGCATGCCCCTGTGGATGGCCCAGAACACAGCGCCGAGATAGACGCCATGCATCAGGATGCCCGCGCCGGTGGCATGCAGCGCCTCCTCGCGGGTGGCTTTTTTCGAACCCAATACAAGCATCAGGACGGCCAGCAGGATGGCGGCGATGACGAACCGCGCGGCGAGGAAGGTGAACGGCTCCGCCCATGGCATGGCGTAGCGCGCGCCAATGAAGCCGGTCGCCCACAGAACGACGAAGGTGGCGGGAATGAACCGCTTGATGCTGTGCATGTTCCGGAGTCCGCCGCACTGGAGAGAATTGCCGTGGCGATGCTCTAATCCCGTTCACCCCGGCGCGCAAAGCGAAACGGTTGATCCATAGATCACCGGAATTCAACGCCGGCCCATCTGGGGGTGGCTTCTTGGTCTCACCGGGCTCAAAGCCCGACCATTCGCCTGATGTCGTCAGGCGATGCGCCGGCATGGCGCAAGGCGGCAAGGCCGGTATCGCCCAGGCTCTTCGACAGCTTTCGTCCGTCGGGCCCGAGGATGAGGCGATGATGGAAATAGGCCGGTTGCGGCAGTCCCAGGAGTTGCTGCAGCAGGCGCTGCACGCCGGTGGCGGAAAACAGATCTCGTCCGCGCACGACGTGGCTGACGCCTTGCAGGGCATCGTCCATGACGACGGCGAGGTGGTAGCTGGTCGGGATATCGCGGCGCGCCACGATCACGTCGCCCCAGTCCTGCGGACGGGCTTCGATCGAGCGTGTCGCGGAAAGCGTCTCGTCGGCGAATTCGGTCCAAGACAGGTCCTTGCCGACACGCGCCAAGGCGGCATCGACATCCAGCCGCCAGGCGAAGGGCGCATTCCCGGCGATCCGCCGCTGGCGTTCCTTGACTGGCAGCGCCTTGTCAGCGGCGGGGTAGAGCGGCACGCCATCGGGATCGCGCGGCCAGTCGCGCCCACGCTTTTCACTGTCGGTGATGAAGGCGCGGATCTCGCCACGGCTCATGAAGGCGGGATAGACGAGTTCCTCCCGGACCAGCCGCTCGAGCACCGCCTGGTATTCGGCGAAATGCTCGGATTGGCGGCGCACCGGCTCTTCCCAGCCAAGCCCCAGCCATTTCAGGTCGGCAAGCACGCCGGCCTCGAATTGCGGCGTGCAGCGCGTCGTGTCGATATCCTCGATGCGCAGCAGCAGGCGGCCGTCCGCCCGTGCCGCCAGCTTCTGGTTGAGCAGCGCCGAATAGGCGTGGCCGAGATGCAGGTCGCCATTGGGGCTGGGCGCGAAGCGGAATGTCAGGAGTGTCATCTCTGCGGCGGCAATCGGGTTGTGCGGCGGTTTTGCCAATTGCTACCGTGCTGCCGGTTCAGGAACAAGAAAGCATGCAGCGTATCGCGACATCAGACGACATTGCCCGGGGGCTCGATGCGCTTTGCGTGATCGACCCGCGCCTGGAAAAGGTGCGCGGCATGGCCGGCGAAGTGCCGCTGCGGCTGTCCGAACCGGGGTTTCGAAGCCTGGCGTCGATCGTCGTCTCGCAGCAAGTGTCCCGCGCCAGCGCCGATGCGATCTTCGGCCGGCTGACCAAGCTCGTCGATCCGCTGACGCCGCAGGCGATCCTGGCCGCCGGCGAGGACATGTTTCGCGAGGCCGGCCTGTCGCGGCCGAAGCAGCGCGGCCTGATCGCAATTGCCCAGGCCGTGGTCGACGGCCTCGACCTGCATCACCTCTGTTCGCTCGATGCCGAGGAGGCGATCACGACGATGACGGCGGTGTCCGGCATCGGCCCGTGGACTGCGGAAGTGTACCTGTTGTTTGCTGCCGGGCACCCCGACATTTTCCCCGCGCGTGATGTCGCGCTGCAGAGCGCGGTCGGCCACGCGCTCGGCATCGAGCCGCGTCCGCCTGAGAAAACGCTGATCGCATTGGCCGAATCATGGAGCCCGTGGCGAGGTGTCGCATCGCGGCTTTTCTGGTCCTATTATCGTGAAACCAGAGGGCGGGACGCCGCGCCGCCGGCCTGAATCCGCGAAAAATCATAAAAATCATGCATTTTTGGCGCTTCAGCGACGCGACAATCCGCTTCACATCCCTGTCATGTCGGGCTTACAGTATCCGTGCCGTTCGGGTCTAGAACCAAGGAGGTGAACACGTGACGGTTGCCGTATCTCCGGATGGGCTTCCAGCACTGGTGCTGAATGCGGATTACCGTCCGCTCAGCTATTACCCCTTGTCGCTCTGGTCGTGGCAGGACGCCATCAAGGCGGTGTTCCTCGACCGGGTGAACATCGTCGCCGAATACGAGCACGCCGTCTCCTCGCCGACCTTCTCGATGAAGCTGCCGAGCGTTGTCAGTCTTAAGGCCTATGTGAAGCCCTCCAGGCACCCGGCCTTCACCCGCTTCAACGTCTTCCTGCGCGATCGCTTCCAGTGCCAATATTGCGGCACGCCGGAGGACCTGACCTTCGATCACGTCATTCCCCGCCATCGCGGCGGCGCGACGACGTGGGAGAATGTCGTTGCCGCCTGTTCGCCGTGCAATTTGAGGAAGGGCGGCATGATGCCGGCGCATGCCAAGATGTGGCCGCTGCAGAAGCCTTTCCAGCCGACGGTGCACGATCTGCACAACAATGGCCGCCTGTTCCCGCCCAACCATCTGCATGAAAGCTGGATGGATTATCTCTACTGGGATGTCGAACTCGAACCATAGAGTTCGGCACAAATCCGCCATGCTGGCCGCCTGACGCAGCTTTCTGCGCTTCCGGTGCTCACGTACTTCAGTACGCTCCGCTCCGGTTCTCGAAAGCCGCGCCTATCCGACTCAGCCCGGCGAATTTTTGCGCGAACTCTGCGTCACGCCGTTCAATCGAATTGGCTTAGTCGCGGGTGAGGGCGCCGCGGAAAGCGACGGCGGCGAGGATCAGGCTGGCGATGGCGTTCCAGCCGGCCAGCGACAGGCCGAGGATGCGCAAGGCGGCCTTGTCGCAGGATGGCGGCACGAATTTGTCGAGCGCGTCGAGCACGCCCTTGCCGCCGGTGTCGACCGGCCCGGCGCCCGCCGTGCAGTCGGTCGGGCCGGCCCACCACTGCCATTCGACACCGGAGTGGTAGACGCCGAGATAGAGGCCGTAGAGCATCAGGATGCCGCCGACGGCCAGCAGGCCGCGCGTCAGCCAGCTGGGTGCGTGCAGCATCGACGCAATCACCGCCAGCACCATCAGCGGCACGCCGATATAGTAGGGCGTGCGCTGTTCGAGGCAGAGGTGGCAGGGGATGTAGCCGCCGAGATACTGGAAGCCGAGCGCCGAGCCGACGGTGGCGGCCATGGCGACGGCGAGGAACAAGGCGGTCAGCGTGCGCTGGCGTCCGGTGTCGGCATTCATGGTCGCTGTCATTTCAATCGGTCCGTCCGGCTCGCAATGGTAATGTTCAGAACGCGTATTTGACCAGGATATAGAGCAAAATCAGGGCAACCGCGCCGGCGCCGGCGATCAGGCCGAGGCGCTTTTCGATGAATTCGCGGATCGGTTCGCCATAGCGGCGCAGCAGCCAGGCGAGCAGCAGGAAGCGGGCGCCGCGGGCCACGATCGCCAGTACGATGAACAGCAGCAAATTGACGCCGATGACACCGGACAGGATCGTCACCACCTTGATCGGCGGCAGGTGGGCGGCACCCGATGTGATCAGCATCAGGACGATGAAGCCGACGCCGGCGCCCGCGCGCAGTTGCTCGAACTCGTCGTACTTGCCGTAGAATTCGAGGATCGGCCTGGCGACCGCGTCATAGGCATAGTGGCCGATGAACCAGCCGGCGATGCCGCCCAGCACCGAGGCGACGGTGGCGATCAGCGCATAGCGGTAGGCGCGGTCCGGCCGCGACAGCGCCATCGGCAGATAGAGCACGTCGGCCGGCACCAGGAACACCGAGCTTTCGACGAAGGCGATGAAGGCCAGCCACCATTCGGCGGATTTGCGGGCCGCCAGCGACAGGGTCCAGTCGTAAAGTCCGCGAAGCATCGGCACTCCTAATGCGTGTCGTTCAATTGCAGGCAGGTTGGGGTGTAACGGCATGCACAGAACAAAGACCCAGCGCACGCCATCCGTCCCCGCAGACGTGCCGCGCTTTGATGCGCCGCCTGTCTAGAAAGATTTTCCGCGCTGCACAATGGCAGCCCCGTCACGAAATCGAAAGGCGCAGTTTGGTCGCATCCGAGGCGACGAGGAATTGGCCAGTTGACGAACAGGCCTCCAACCGTATAGTCCCGCGCCATCCAGGCCGCCCGGCCTGAGCCCCTATGGCGGAATTGGTAGACGCGCTCGACTCAAAATCGAGTTCCGCAAGGAGTGCTGGTTCGATCCCGGCTAGGGGCACCACCCTTCGCTCTCCGAGCTTCGGGTGGCGGGCCACTCGAAGTTCAATAGACGAAGGGCGTCACGGTCGCTTTGGTTCCCGATACGTCTCAGCAGGCGATCAACACGCTTTGCGCGCCACGCTGGGGTCGCCGTCATTGGCTGGGCCGATCTCGCCAGCTGCCAGCAATTCGTCGAATGTCCGTTCTAGGTCGGCGCTGTCATCGGCTGCCGGTCCGCTGGGCGGATCCTGGCGTGTCAGCGTTTCCAGCCTTTGGTGAAGCTGGCGGTTCTCGTTGCGGCAACGGGCATGCGCGAGTTCGTCGGTCATGCCGCGCAAGCGGAGATCGGCGAGTTGAACCTTCACCGCGCCACAGTCCCGGCGCGCCGCGTCGCGCTCCTGGCGTAATTTCGCAATCTCGGTTTCCGAGGTTTGGCGCCGATGCTCGGCCACGTCCTCGGCGCGCTGCCCGGCGCTCGGCGTTGCGCGGACCACGCTTTGATCGGGGGCGCTGCGCTGGAGCAAGCGCAACCTCTTTTCAAGTTCCACGGCCCGTTCCTGCGCGGCGGCGGCGCAATCGCCGAGAACGCCGCGCTGATGCTCGACCGTGGACAGCCGCGCCTGCAGGTCCTGCTGTACAAGCATCTGCGCAGATAGTTTGCCGGTCAGTCGTTCGTTGTGGAGCTGATAGTCCGCGACCTTGGAACGAAGCAGCATGGCGGCCTGTTGCAAGCTGGCGAGCCGCGATGCAACGTCCTCACGCGCCTGCTCGGCGGCTTGCCTGGCCATGGTCTCGTCGCGGAGTTGCCCCGACACGCGCGCCAGGTTCCGTCCCAGGCGCTCGACCTCGACATTCGCTTCGAGGAACCGTGTTGCGCGCTGGCCGGCATGCCTATCCGCCTGCGCAATGGTCTGCCGTGCCCTGTTGAGTTGGACCTCCAGGTCGGCGATGGTCTTGCTTGCGATCGATAGCTCGCGCGATTTTCGCCCAAGCTCTTTCGAGGTGCGATCCTGCAAGCGTTGCAGCTTCGCCACCTCTTCCTGCAAGTCCCATTTGTCCGTATCGGGAGCGTCGGCATCGTGCGTTTGCGCATCGAACCTGGCCACATAGTCCTCAACCAACGACCACGCCAAGTCGTCATCGTTGGACAAGAGCGAGGAGCCGCGCATGGCGTGGGCCTGACTCGAGCCCGTCCGGGCCGAAGTCGAGCCGAGGGAGGCGGCCAGCGTGTCTGACTGGGCCAATCCGGTCACGGGCTCCTCTTCGAAGAGAGGCAAAGCTTGATGCGTGGCGGCTCGGATGCTTCGAATCAGTTCTTCGAAGTCTTCGTCGGCCCTTCGGACAACGGCGCTGTCGTTCGCACTGATGTGCCGGGCGCCGTTGGCCTCATGATTCAGCGACATTTTTCTCTCATCGCGGACCGAATCACTAGACTATCGTGCATCAAGCACAAGAATGCGAGTAGATCTTGCCGGGTTTCACCGGAAAATTGCTGCAAGAAATCTCGTTTTTTTGAAGCGGAAGTCGATCTTAGCGCTTGCCTCTTGGGCAATCGAAGTAAAGTCCCGGCCACCTCTGTGTCAAATATTGCAGCGAAAATGTGCCATCCTTCCAGAACCGCACCCTTGCCTTTTCTCAGCGCCGCCCCAACAAGCTCTTCATGCGGTTGCGCAGCAGGCGGGCCATGTTGCGGGTTTCGCGGTAGAGGTGCAGTTGCGAGGCGGCCTGGCGGGTGAGGCGGTCGGCGTCCGGCGTCAGGCCGATCACCAGCGTGCCCATCGGCTTGCGCTCGGCCCATAGCCGGCTCATCACCGGATGGTCGGGCACGGCGCAGGAATCGGTCATCATGATGTTGGGATCGTCGAGATGCTGCCTGGTCACCTCGATCATCAGCAAGGTGCCCGGCGAATAGCTGGCCAGCGTCTCGTCATAGGCGGTCTTCCAGGTGTAGGCGATGCCGGCTTCGACGAAGACGATCAGGCAGGCAATGGTGCGGCCGTCGAGCGTCAGCGAATGGATGCGGCACATGTCCTGCTCGGCCAGCCGGT
The DNA here is from genome assembly GCF_004022915.1 of Mesorhizobium sp. M7A.F.Ca.US.006.04.2.1. Classification (NCBI taxonomy): domain Bacteria; kingdom Pseudomonadati; phylum Pseudomonadota; class Alphaproteobacteria; order Hyphomicrobiales; family Phyllobacteriaceae; genus Mesorhizobium; species Mesorhizobium sp. M7A.F.Ca.US.006.04.2.1. The sequence continues at coordinate 87 of NZ_RZQA01000091.1, read as the reverse complement.
GCACGGCCTCGCGGGCGAAGGCGGCGCGGAAACGGTCGATCGCCATGGCGGTGCGTTCCCGGCCCTTCCAGCCGGCCGCCTCCAGCG